>JBFIIN010000284.1:0-5170 GCA_041601225.1 Oceanococcus sp. | reverse complement strand
TGGGGCTACCGCCGCAAGGCGCGTCTGGGGGTGAAAGACGTGCACGCCAAGGCGCGAGTCCTGGTCGGCTTTCGCGAGCGTGGCAATCCCTATGTCGCCGACCTTTCGGTCTGCCATACCCTGGACGAAAGGGTGGGTCGACGTTTGCCGGAGCTCGCGGCGCTTGTGCAATCGCTAAGCTGCAAGGCGCGGCTTCCGCAGATTGAGGTCGCGGCAGGCGATGCTGAACTTGCCCTGGTCTTCCGCCATCTGGACCCGCTGAGCGCCGCGGATCAGGCCGCGATCGCAAACTATTGCGACGCGGCGGGTTTTTGGGCCTATCTGCAGCCGGCCGGTCTGGATTCGGTGCGGCCTCTGCGTGCCGACTCGCCGCCGCTGAGCTATCGGCTGCCGGAATTTGATGTCGAAATCCAGTTCGAACCCTTTGACTTCATTCAGGTCAACGCGGCCGTCAATCGCGAGATGGTGTCTCAGGCCCTGCGATTTCTGAAGCCAGATCAGGATGACCGGATTCTGGAGTTATTTGCGGGGTTGGGGAATTTCACCTTGCCGCTGGCGCGCGCCGGGGCTCAGGTGACCGCGGTTGAGGGCGATGCTGGCCTGGTCGCCCGCGGCCGGGCCAATGCCCGGCGCAACGGTCTGACGGTTCAATACCACGTGGCCGACCTGAGCGAGGATTGCCAGGCGGCCGGATGGGCGCAGGCCTCGCACAATAAATTGCTGCTCGATCCGGCCCGCGCCGGCGCCGACCAGATTCTGCCTGCCGTGTTGCAGGAATCTCTGGAACGCATCGTCTATGTGTCCTGCCACCCAGCCACCCTGGCGCGTGATGCCCGGATGATTGTGGATGCCGGCTTCCAGTTTCGCAGCGCCGGGGTCATGGACATGTTCCCGCATACTGGGCATATCGAATCCATGGCTGTCTTTGAGCGGGCCTGATAGTGAACATAGAGATCGATCTGGGGCGTCAGACCCTGAAGCTGGAAGTGCCCGGGGAGCCGCTGCGCAGCTACCGGATATCCAGCGCCGTCCGCGGCGCCGGCGAGCAGCGGGACAGTTTCTGCACGCCACGCGGTCTGCACCGGAGTCGCGCAATGATCGGCGCGGGCCAGCCGCGGGGGGCGGTATTTCTGGGGCGGCGCCCGACCGGAGAAATCTACAATTCCGAGCTGGCTCGGGCCTATCCCGGTCGCGATTGGATTCTGACTCGCATTCTCTGGCTGTGCGGCTGCGAGCCGGGACGCAACCGTCTGGGGCGGGTTGATAGCATGCAGCGGTATATTTATATCCACGGTACCGCTGACGAGGCGCGGCTGGGCACGCCGGCATCGCACGGTTGCGTGCGGATGGCCAATCACGAGGTGGCGGAGCTGTTTGAGCTTGTTCAGCCTGGCTGTCCGGTGCTGATTCATGAATGAGAACGCCATGCTCGGTCCGATCATGATGGACTTGCGGGGCGCCGAACTGAGCGCCGAAGAAATTGAGCAGTTGCGGCACCCGCTGGTCGGCGGGGTTATCCTGTTTGCCCGCAATTTCCGCAGTCGCGAGCAGATCACCGACCTGTGCGGCGCGATACGCGCGCGGCGGCCAGAGTTGCTGATTGCCGCCGACACCGAAGGCGGACGGGTACAGCGCTTTCGGGAGGGATTCAGCCGCTTGCCGGCCATGGCGGCCTATGGTCGCTGGTATGAGCGAGATCGCAAAGCGGCGCTGCATGCGGCTACGGCCGGCGCCTGGCTGCTGGCTGCGGAATTGCGCGCGGTCGGTGTTGACTTGGCCTTCGCGCCGGTTCTGGATCTGGATGGCGGCATTTCCGCGATCATCGGTGACCGGGCCTTGCACGCACGCCCACGAGTGGTGGCCGAGCTGGGGGCGGCTGTCGTGCAGGGTATGGCGGAGGCCGGAATGGCGGCGACCGGCAAGCATTTTCCGGGTCACGGCTGGGTGGCGCCGGATTCGCATACCGAATTGCCGGTGGATCACAGACTGTTCGCGGAACTGGAAGCGGCCGATATGCTGCCCTTTGCCGCGTTGATCGCGGGCGGCCTGCCATCAATCATGATGGCGCATATCCGCTACCCCGCGGTCGATGAGGCACCGGCCAGTTTCTCGGAAACCTGGGTGCATGAAATCCTCCGCGGTCAGCTGAATTTTCGTGGCGCGATCTTCTGCGACGACCTGAGCATGGGCGGCGCGCTGGGGATGGGTGCTATCCAGCAGCGCGCCGAGGCCGCTCTGGCCGCTGGCTGCGACATGCTGCCAATCTGCAATCAGCCGGAGGACACCGCGGCCTTGTTGCATGACTGGCACTATCAGATCAGCTTGCAATCGGCACGTCGCCTGGCCCGCCTGCGCGGAGCGGTTGCTCCCAGCTGGGAAAGCTTGCAGGCTAGTGAACGGTACACCCAGAGTCGTGCGCTGGTGGAGCGCGCGCTTGCTCTCAACATGGAATGACGGCGTGTTAAACGATTGGTATTCGCTGTATCAGGACGGCCACTGGATCTTTCGGGTCTTTTGCGTGGTGCTGGTGGTGGTTCTGGTAAACCTCCTGGTCCGGACGGTGTTGGGCCGCCTGCAGGAACGGGTGCGCGAGAGCCATACCATCTGGGATGATGCGGTCTACGATGCCCTCAACCCGCCACTGCGTCTGATTGTATGGATTCTGGGCCTGGGTATCGCGGTCGATTTGGTGGAGCCGTTGCCGGGCGACGAGCTGTTTCAGTTTGTGGATCCCGTGCGCCGGGTTGCGATCATTGCGACCCTGACCTGGTTTCTGGTTCGTTTGATCTCCAAGTTGGAGGGCGGCGTACTGCAGCGGGCGAGCAGTGGCGATGGCGAACATGACATAGACCGGACCACGGTCGAAGCCATCGGCAAGCTGGTGCGCGTGGCCGTCATGATCACGGCGACGCTGGTTATTCTGCAGACCTTGGGATTCAGCGTTTCCGGGGTGCTGGCTTTTGGCGGTGTCGGGGGCATCGCGATCGGGTTTGCGGCCAAGGACATGCTGGCCAACTTTTTCGGCGGCCTGACCATTTATCTGGATCGACCGTTTGCCACCGGCGACTGGATTCGTTCGCCAGAAAAGGAGATTGAGGGCGTTGTCGAAAAAATCGGCTGGCGGACCAGTCGCATCCGGCGTTTTGACAAGCGGCCGATCTATGTGCCGAACTCCGTGTTTACCAGCATTATCGTCGAAAACCCATCGCGGATGACCAATCGGCGGATCTACGAGACGATCGGCGTCCGCTATGATGATTTCCAGCGCCTGGACGGCATCGTCGAGGAGATTCGCAGCTACCTGAAAGCCCATGCCGGCATCGATCAAAAGCAGACCATGATCGTGAACTTCAACCAGTTTGGCGCCAGTTCCCTGGACTTTTTCGTGTACTGCCTGACCGTCACCACCAACTGGGTGGAATATCATGCGTTGAAACATGAAGTGCTGATGCATGTGCACAAGGTCATCGCCGAACGTGGTGGCGAAGTGGCCTTCCCGACCCGGACCCTGCACATTCCCGAGGCGGTAGCGGTACAGGCCAATGGGTAGCATTGACCCGCGCGCCCAGCATGCTCGTGAAACAGGCGAGGTCCTGTTCGACGCGGATCAGGTTGCCAGGGCCTACGACCATATGGCGGCTCTGCTGGACAGCCGCCTGGCCGGCACCAATCCCGTGGTCCTGTGCGTCATGGTGGGTGGGCTGGTGCCCACGGCTGAGCTGATCCGACGTCTGGATTTCCCCCTGGAGCTTGATTATCTGCAGGTCAGCCGCTATCGGGGCGAAACTGCTGGGGGCGAACTGGAATGGCGGTGTCGCCCGCAAATCTCTCTGGCTGGAAGGCACGTGCTGGTGATTGACGACGTCCTGGATGAAGGTCACACCCTGGTGCAGATTCGGGCTGAGTTGTCGCGCCAGCATCCGGCGGAAATCGTGACGGCGGTCTTGGTCGACAAGCAGGTGGCCGGGCGTGACCCGGCACTCGACGCCGACGTCGTGGGGCTCCGCGCACCGGACCGGTACCTGTTTGGCTGCGGAATGGATATACACAATTATTTCAGACAGTTGCCGTACATTATTCAAGTGCCATGATAGGCATAATCGGCGGTAGCGGGCTGGATGAATTCGAGGGCCTCAAGGCGCGGGAAGTGCGGGAGCTGAGTACGCCGTATGGTGAGCCGTCGGCGCCCTTGATGCTTGGTGAGTTGGGGGGGCGGGAGGTGGTGTTTCTGGCGCGCCATGGCCAGGATCATCGGCTTGCGCCGCACCGCATCAACTACCGGGCCAATGTTTGGGCGCTGCAGGAACTGGGTGTACGGCGGATCGTGGCTGTTGCCGCCGTCGGCAGCATCGCCCCCAATCTGGCGCCGGGCGAACTGGTGCTCCCCCACGACCTGATTGACTACAGCTGGGGCCGGGCGCATAGCTACAGTGACGCTGAAAACGACCGCTTGCAGCATGTGGAATTTGCGCCGCCCTACTGCGAAACCTTGCGCACGGCCTTGCTGAACGCGGCGCGGCAAACGGGCATCGAGCTGCACGCGCAGGCTGTCTATGGCGTCACCCAGGGTCCGCGCCTGGAAACGGCGGCCGAGATTCGCCGCCTGGCCCGCGACGGCTGTGATCTGGTGGGCATGACCGGCATGCCGGAAGCCGGGCTGGCCCGTGAGCTGAGTTTGCCCTATGCCTGTCTGGCGGTGGTCGTGAACTGGGCGGCCGGGGTCGGCGAGGGGGCCATTCATGCCGAAATCGAAACCCATATTGCGCAAGGTATGAGCAAGGCGCGTAGGGTGATAGGGGCCTTTATTCAGGCCTGAGTTCGAGACCAGAGGGGCCGTGCGGAACTTATGCCGGTGTTGCGCTCCAATTCGATCAGTTGGCACTTTTCCATTTCAGAGGCTGGCAATGAACTTCATGAAATTGACCGCGGGCCTGTTGGGTATGGCTGTCGCACTCGCGGTGCAGGCGCAAGACAAGACGGTCTCGGAGCAGGTGGCCGAGGATTGGCAACAGGTCAAGGCAGTCGCGAGCGATGTCGCCGACAAAACGGTAGAAACCGGCAAGGCGATTGGCAAGAAGGCCGCCGAGGTGGGCAAGGCCGTGGGCCGCAAGGCGGTCGAAGTGGGTCATGCTGCGCGTGACAAGGCCGTTGAACTGGCCGATGACGCCAG
>JBFIIN010000283.1:0-5194 GCA_041601225.1 Oceanococcus sp. | reverse complement strand
GCCATCGGATTTACCGGGTGCCGTGATGCGATTCCGCATCTTCAGCGGATGGCTGTGTATTGCAGCGACGCGCTGGCCGAGCTTGAAGAAGCCGTTGGTCTGGGCAACAAGAAACTGCCCGCGCGCAAGCGCAGCAGTGTGCGGAAAAAGCCGCTGGCCGCAGGGAAAGCCTGAGTCGCTACGCGGTGCGGCACTCGTGATTGACCGACGCCAGAATCTGAAACAGCCGCAGGGCATTGATCGGCGCCATGGTCTTGCCGGTATTGAGCAGCGCGACCGCGATGTCGCGGTTCGGGTCGGCCCAGCCCAGAATATTCAG
Organism: Oceanococcus sp.; assembly: GCA_041601225.1. GTDB lineage: Bacteria > Pseudomonadota > Gammaproteobacteria > Nevskiales > Oceanococcaceae > JBFIIN01. Next base: position 4,875 of record JBFIIN010000283.1, on the reverse strand, counting down.
AAAGCCCAGGTGCCCAAAGCTGTCCCCGGATTTTGGCCCGAACAGGCCGATGGGGTGGCTGCCCAACATGAAGCCGGCGGAAAAGCGCAGGGGAAACAACAGGGTTCGGTCCACACGGAGCCGGCCGACCGGGCGCCGGGCGTCGCGAATGCTGGATTCGCTCAACACGCGTTGGCCTTCAAACAGCCCGCCGTCCAGCAGCATCTGATACACCCGGCACAGATCGTCGGCGCTGGCGTAGATATTGCCCGAGGGAATGATGGAGGACATGAAGGCGTCCTCGTTGGAGCGGTTGACGGCTTCTTCGAAGGGCACATGGACGATGCGCTTGAGATAGCTGGACAGCGGCCAGGGAATCTTCGGGCCGGTCACCGCATTTTCGGCAACATGTGGGCGCATGGCGGCATCGGCGCCATAGCTCATGTGGCGGCAGCCCAGGGGTTCGGCGATCCAGCGCTGCAGCGCATCGTTGAGTTCGATGCCGCCAACCCGGCGTACGATTTCACCGACCACAAAACCCCCGGTCAGCGCGTGGTAAGCCTGGATTTTGCGGCCCTTGTCGAAGGGCGCGGCGTCGCAGATTAGCTGCAGTGCCGTATCCCAATCGCGCAGCAGTTCGGGATCCTTGTGCTCGGGCGGAATGAAGGGCACGCCGGAGCGGTGGGCCAGTAAATCGCGAATCGTGGTCTGATGCTTGCCGTTGGTGGCGAATTCGGGCACGTATTCGGCCACCGCATCATCCAGTTCAAGCTTCCCGTCATCCACCAGCCGGTGAAGCAGCAGTGCGCTGATCGCTTTGGACGCAGAAAACAGGCACTGCGGAGCGTCGCTATCCAGCGGGTCTGCGCCATCGGTGTCGCGGTGGCCGATGGCGCGTTTGAGCAGAACCTTGCCATGCCGGCGTAACACGATTGTGACCGCCGGATGCAGGCCGGTGCCATAAAAACGCTGCACGGAATGCCAGATGCGCTCGACGTTTGCCGCGGTCAGGCCGACATCGCGCGGGTCGCACTCAGCCTCCCGGTCGATACTTGTGAATTCGCGCTGCGCAGCGGTCGTCACGCTGCCAGGGTCCAGGGGCAGTACTGCGCTCATGTCGGTTCCTCCGGGAAGCTGGCGGTGAGGCCGGCTTGCGCTATGGTTCGGGATCAAGCTGCGGGGAGCAGCGCATTCAATTCCATGTTCAGGTCCGCCCATTGTTCCGGGCTGGCCTCAACCCGTGCGGCCACCAGCTTCTTGGCTACCATGAAATCCTTGGGCCGGCTCACGGAGTCCGCTGCAATCAACGTACCGTCGCGTAAATAAAGCAATGAGAATGAGCGATCGGCCGGGTCGCCGCGCAGCACGCAGGCGTCATATCCTTCTGACAATCCGACCATCTGCAGCTTCAGATCGTATTGATCGGACCAGAACCAGGGGACGGCATCGTAGGGCTCGGCCTGACCAACAATGGCGCGTGCTGCCGCCCGACCCTGCTCCATGGCGTTGTTGACCGATTCCAGCCGGACCCGGCGCTGATAGAACAGGCTCGGGTGGTTGCTGCAATCGCCGACAGCGTAGATATTGGGGTCCGCGGTGCGACAGAACTCATTCACCGAGATGCCGTCGTCCGTGGCCAGACCCGCGCCGGCTGCCAACTCGGTATTGGGTATCAGTCCGATACCGACCACCACGAAGTCGGCCTCTATTCGGCTGTCATCACCCAGTTGCACGGTGATTCCTGTGGCGGATTCGGCAAGGCTCCGCACCTGTGCTCCGGTGCGCAGATCGACGCCCGCTTTGCGGTGTTCGGCCTCGAAGAATTCCGACATTTGCGGGGCGGTGACGCGCGCCAGCACCCGTGGCAGACCTTCCAGTACCGTGACCTTCAGCCCTAGTTTGACGGCTACGGCAGCGACTTCCAGCCCGATGAAGCCGCCGCCCACGATGACGACATGCCGGCCCGGGTGGCATTGAGCCCGAATGGCATCGACGTCGGCGACGCTGCGCAAAAGATGCACGCCGGGCAGGTCGGCTCCGGGCACCGGTAACGGCCGCGCCCGACCTCCGGTGGCAAGCACCAGCTGGCGGTAGGCGAGCGTGTGTCCGTCGCTTAGCTGCAGCTGTGCCGCGCTGCGATCAATGCCGACGACCCGGGTCTGCGTGCGGCATTCGATACTGGACTTTTCCAGAAAGGCCGGTTGGGTAACGTATAAGCTCTCCAGCTTTGCAGTGCCGGCCAGATAGGCTTTGGACAGCGGCGGGCGCTTGTAGGGCAGGATCGGCTCATCGCCGATGATCATGACCCGGCCGGCATAGCCTTGCTTGCGCAGTTCCACCGCGCAGGTGGCCGCAGCCTGTCCGCCCCCGACGATGACGACGGCTTCATTCGTTGTGCTCATGCGTCCTAGTTTTCCCTACTCTTCAGGGCCACGGCTTCGGCCAAATGCAGTAGCGCGCTCAATCGCCGCGATAGCTGGCCCAGTTTTTCTCGGTTTCGAAGATCTTGACTTCGTGCAGCAATGCGCCAAAGCGCGGCTGCAAGACCCGCCAGAACAGCACCGCCAGGTTTTCGGCCGTGGGGTTGATGTCCTTGCAGAGCGGGGAGTCCAGGTTGAGGTGGCGCTGGTCCACATGATCGATGATCAGCTCGGCCAGGGCCTCCTTGACGTCGCGCAGATTGACCACGACCCCGGTGACCGGATCCAGAGGTCCGCGCAGGGTCACCTCCAGATAATAGTTGTGCCCATGGCCGTGCTCGCGGGCGCAGGGACCGTAAAACGCATGATTGTCGGCCGCCGGCAGTTCGGCGGACCACAAGCGATGCGCGGCGCAGAAATGCTCGCGGCGGGTCAGGCTGACGATGGGCTGTGGGCTGCTCGAATCAGTCATTACAGTGAATCTCGACGGTCGTGCCGGTGATGGGGCCGGCCCGTTCGCGGTCGAGCAGAAACTCGACGGTTGGCGCGATGTCTCCAGCCTGGGTGGCCGGCGTGATGCCGAGCTGGGCCAGCATTTCGGTCCGCATCATACCCGGCGCGATGGCGTTGATGCGGATGCCATGGGCTTTGCCATCCAGAGCCAGAGCTTCGGTAAGGCCGATGACCGCGTGCTTGCTTGAGGCGTAGGCGGCGAAGCCGGGAAAGGCTTGCATGCCCCGTAAACCTGCCAAAGATGAGACGTTCACAATGTCACCTGTGCGCTGTTCGTCGTGCCACAGCCGCATGGCTGCCGAACAGCAATTGAAAGTACCCTGAACATTGATCGCATGGATCTCGGCGAACCGGGCGGGCGTCAGATCAGCGAACACATCACCTTGGCCCAGAACCGCGGCGCTGCATACCAGGGCGTCAGGCTGAAAGTCTGTGATGGCAGCGGACACGGCCGCTGAATCCACGACATCCAGGGGGTAACAGCGAACCTCCACGTTTGTCAGGGTCGCTGCGGTGGCAGTCAAAGCGTCATGACGCCGGCCAGCCAGTCCTATGCGCCAGCCTGAGGCCGCTAAGGTTCTGGCCACGGCGGCGCCAAGACCGGATCCGCCGCCCGCAATGAAGACCGCACGGCTCGCGTGTGCCATAGCATCATTTCCCGAGGATTCGCCACATTGTTTCAGATTCGGAGCCGAATCTGAATTTCGGAAAGCTCCAGTATCCCGAGCTTCACCGCCCTATCGGATGCGAACGATCACGGCTTCGATGCGCTCCACCGGAATCGCGGCATCAAAATACTCCCGACCCGCGAGCTGATTGAGATGCACCAGGGCATTTCCAGCCGCCTTGAGCGTGCCGGTCAACTCCTCGCCGGAGCTGAGCTTGAGCGTGACCAGGGTGTTGATGCGCGTCGCCAGCAGGCTCGCCATGTCCATCTTCGCGCTGGGCTTGAATTCGGGCGGTGCAGCGTTGGCGGCGAGACCGAAGGCCAGCAGGCTGGCGGCGAGGGTGGCCGTAAGTGTGCGCATGGTGATTTCTCCCGGATGACATGCCGACGCCGGCCCACGAATATTACGCTTTTGCCATTCCCAGCGCGGTCAGGGCTGTGCTGATCTCGTCCAGAATTTGCGGATCATCAATGGTCGCGGGGGGGTTATAGGCCACGCCATCGGCGATCTTGCGCATGGTGCCGCGCAAGACCTTTCCGGAGCGGGTCTTGGGCAGGCGCGCCACGACGGCGGCCTGTTTGAAGGCGGCAACCGCCCCGATTTTTTCGCGCACGGCCGCGATCAGTTCCGCAACGATCACATCGGCTGCACGGTCCACGCCGGATTTCAGCACTACCAGGCCGACCGGAACCTGCCCCTTGAGCTCATCGGCGACGCCGATAACCGCGCATTCGGCGACATCTGGATGGGCCGCCAGCACTTCCTCCATGCCGCCAGTCGACAGCCGGTGGCCCGCGACATTGATGATGTCGTCGATACGCGACATGATCCAGACATATCCATCGCGGTCGATATAGCCGGCATCGCCGGTGAGGTAATAGCCGGGGTAAGCCTCCAGATAATGCTGCCTGTAGCCCGCGTCGTCCTGCCACATGGTGAGTAGCGCGCCCGGCGGCAGGGGCAGCTTGATGGTCAGGCTGCCGATTGTTTCGGCCGGGACCTGCGCTCCGGATTCATCAAGAACCGCATATTCATAGCCCGGCACGGGCACGCTGGACGAGCCGGGCTTGACCGGTAGCGGCTCCAGCCCCATGCAATTGGCGATGGCCGGGGCGCCCAGTTCGGTTTGCCACCAGTGGTCGATCACCGGCACCTGCAGCATGTTCTGTGACCAGGCGATAGTGTCCGGATCCGAGCGCTCGCCCGCCAGGAACAGCGTGCGCAGGCAGGTCAGGTCGTATTGCTCGAGCAGAACCCCGTCGGGATCCTCCTTCTTGATCGCCCGGAAGGCCGTC
>JBFIIN010000282.1:0-5198 GCA_041601225.1 Oceanococcus sp. | reverse complement strand
GGTCGTCCAGCAGTCCGCCGAGCGCACCATCTACGCTCGTGTATACCGCGTCGGTTGGAGAAAACCCGATGTCGCGGAAGTTCACGATGCTTGCCAGCAAGGCTTCCGCCGACAGGCCCGGAGTGCCCAGCAGCTCGAGCTGCTCAGCCGGGTTGGCGTCGGTAACGCCCGTCAATGCCGCGACAATCGCATTGCTTGGCAGATTGGAATCACCGGCCAGAAGCAAGGCCATCAGCACATCTGCCGGATCGTCGACGCCGTTGCCCGCGATCGCTGCCAGATCGCCATCCAGTGGCGAGCTGAATAGACTGCCATTGCCGGCCATGGACGCGATAACGCCGTTAACCGGATTGACGACCGGAGCAATCGTGCCGGGCAGGCCGGAGAGAAACAGCGGCGAAATCACCGAACTCAGCCCGTTGCCGAAGGTGGAGGTCAGGGTTGCAATGCCGGTGGCAATCTCGCCCGAGACGTTTTCGCCAGTCGCGGCGTCGATATCGGCGACCGGTACGACATTGAGCAGGATTCCATTGAGTAGGTTGCTCACCAGGGTTTCAATGCCGGCTTCGGTGCCCGCTGCGCTGAAGGTGCCGATGTCGTCCAGCACGTTGCGCACATCGAGCAAAGCCTGAGCAAGTACGGACAGCGCCGGGCCAACCACGGGCGCGTTGTAAACATCGGCCGGAATCAGGGTCATTCCCACGAACACCTGGGCCATGGCGGGTTGCAATGCACTGGTCAGGGCAGTCAAATCCGGATCTTCGCTCGCACCCTGTGCCTCCAGCACGGCCGCCACGCCGACCAGCGCGTCAACGAGCGGTTCCAGAGGTGTTCCCGCGAATTGATCCACGACCGGATCAAAGGGATTGGTCGGGGTCGCGGGATGATCTTCGTCGCAGCTGCCATCGCCGTTCAGCGCGAAGGCGAGATTCTGCATCTGTTCCACGAAGGTCTCAGCGGCCAGCTGAATCTGGGCGGTCGTGACATCCACATCTGGAGCGGCACCCGCCGCGGCCAGCACCAAAGCGGCATCGGGAATGTCGACCAGCGTATTTATGGCTTCACTGATGCAGATCACGGTGGAATCCAGCGGATCCGGCAGGTTCGGGGCCAGCGAATTCGCCATCACGCCCGTGACCGCTTGATCCTGCACCGGATCCATCGGCCCGGAAACCTTGGCGCTGGTCGCAGGCGGCGGAGTCGGGGTCGGGGCGGGCGTCGTCGTTGGTGGCGGCGTTGCGGGTGGCGGGCTGCTGGGCGGGGGGTTGCTGGGGGGCGGCGCGGATACAGTTCCGCTTGAACCACCACATCCCGCGAGAGCAAATGTGCTGCTAACAAATGCGGCCAAAGTCAGTTGACCAAGTTTGGTCTTAACCATGTCGAGTACACCTCCAAAAGTCCTGGGAAACGAGTCTGTTGCTAAGCTCGTTGGTCGCAGGTTTTAGGAGGGGCTCTGTAAAAGGACTGTGAAGAACGCGGCCGAAGCCCGTCGGCAAGCGGGCGCCTGGTCGGCAAATTGTCGCCGCCCGGCGGCCAGTGCCTGAGCTGGATTGCTTTATTCATGACGCTTTCCGGTCAAATCGACGCCGCAATCCCGGCGCTATGCCAGCGGCAGGATCTCCCGCAGTTCGCGCCAGCCGCCGGCAATCGATATCGCGTGCTGGTATCCCATTTTGCGCAGATTGTCGGCAACCAGCGCTGAGCGAAAGCCGCCGCCGCAGTACAGTAACAACGGGGCGCCGGTATCCGGCACACGTGCCTCTATGTCACGTTCGATCGTGCCCTTGCTCAGATGCAGGGCATCACGCAGATGGCCCGCCTGCCATTCGTGGTCCTCTCGGGTGTCGATGAGCAGGGCGGTGGGTGATCGCCTCAGCAGCGCCGGTACATCGGCGGCGGCGATTTCCTCGATTCGCGACTTGGCGTCGTCCACCAGACGCAAAAAACCAGGGCTATGTTCGCTCATGTCGGACTCCATGGGTGCGCAGAGCCCATTATGGCTAACTCATGTCAGGCCCGCCGCTGACCGCAGACATCATTCGTGGGAGAGCATGTCGTCTCCACCGATCGACAGACATTGCAGCCGGAATCCAGATTGACACCCAGCACCGTGCGCCAGGCTGCCGATGCCATTTTGCGCAGCGAGGTGTCGCGGGTAATGCTGGCTGCATTGACCACACCCGCGGCGGGTCCATGCGCTTGGCGGAGTTGCGCGATGACCGTGGCGCTGGCGCCGAAATTCGCGAGTTCGGCCCGGTAGACCGGCGGCGTCGACCCCGCGGGCGGCTGCCCTTGCCAGCGGGACCGGCGATGGGCTTGGCTGGGGTGGCTGATCGCTGCGACGCGCAAGCCGCCGGCCGCCGGGCCGAATCCCGTATTCATCCCGTGCTTCCGAAAGTTGCCTTGACAGCTGTCCGGCGCGTATCTAACTTAATTTGACCTGACTTAGCTGTCAGGTTTGAGGGGGCGTTGTGCCACAGACCATGCGAATCCCGGCCACTCGCGTCCGGATACTGCGCGCGGCGGAGCAGGAATTCGCTCGCGCTGGATTTCATGCGGCTTCGGTGTCAGCCATTACCAAGGCCAGTTCCGTGGCGCAGGGCACTTTCTATATCTACTTCCGCAGCAAAGACGATATTTTCCGTGAACTGGTCCGCGACATCGGACATCAGCTGCGCAAGCGGACGGGGGAGGCCGTGGCCGGATTGTCGGATCGCTTGCGGGCCGACCGGGCGGGGCTTGAGTCCTTCGTCGGATTTCTCGTCGAGCATCCCGGTCTGTATCGCATCGTGCAGGAAGCACAATTCGTTGACGCATCCCTGTTCCGCGAATATTACGTGGACATAGCGCGGGGCTACGCCAAGTCCTTGAGCGAGGCGGCGGCCCAGGGCGCACTGCGGCCGGGTGATGCGGAGGTGCGCGCCTGGGCCATCATGGGCATCGGCCATTTCCTGGGTCTGCGCTACTGCTTGTGGCAGGGCCATGCGCCCGCGGCTCAGGATCTTGACCAGGTAATGGACTTTATTGCCCACGGCATTGCGCCGGAGCCTCGCGCCTGATGGCTGTGGTGCGCGGAATGGGGGGTGTGCCCGCCAGCGGGTCGGGAAAGGGCTGCGCACATAGCCCGTGCCTCGGGCCTGAGCTGAATGATGGTGCGCGACTAGCTCGGCCTCAGCGCCAAGACGGCCCAGGCCCTGACGATCATGCCTGTCAGATGGGGGTCTGGGCCGCGCAACGCGCCCTGGACAACGCGGGCATTGATCCCGAGCAGGTGGACCTGGTGATTGCGATCAATGACGAGCACAAGGAGGTCCCGGCCTGGACCAGTGGCATCCAGCTGGCGCACGAGGGCGGCGCCGCGCGGGCCTATGCGTGTGACGTGGGGCAGAAGTGCGGGACTGGAGTGCTCGGGCTCGAGCTGACCGCTGATCTGCTTGGTGCGGACGCAGGACTGCCGACCGTGCTGGTCGGCGGGGGCTATCGCAATGGAAATCTGATCGACTATCGTGATCCAAATGTGCGCTTTCCGTATAACTTGGCGGCCGGGGGCGGCGCCGCGGTTCTCAGCAGGATTGGTTCAGGGCACCGCATGCTGGGCTCCAGTTTCCTGACTGACGGCCGATTTTCCCTGGACGTTCTGGTGCCCGTGAGGGGGGCGGGAGCCGTTGCGCGCCGACAATGTGGTGGACTATCGTCAGCGAGTGCGCGATATGGCGGCAATGCGTACACCCATGGCCAGCAAGTCGATTCCCAATTTTCTCCAGGTTGTGCGCCAGGCGGCTGGTCGCTCGCAGGCCCGACCGGAAGGCGTGGCCTCCATCGCCATGCTGCATATGAAGCGCGGTGCGCATGAAGCCCTTATTGGTGAATTGGGCCTGCCTCCGGAGCGGTCTATTCGCCGGTCGGATTATGGATATATCGGTCAGATTGACGGTGTTCTCAGTCTGGAACTGGCCGCGCAGCGGGGCCTGCTCAAGGATGGAATCTGGTGGTCATCGTCGCCGCCGGCAATGGTTATTTCTGGAATGCCATCTGTTTGCGCTTGAGGCGAAAGCGAATGACCCGATTCATCATGGCTGGCGCAATTTCGTCCAGATGGTGGGCGACCGGTACCGCAGCTTGACCCGCGCGCATGAACTCGGTCGGTTCAGCACCATCTGCCATTGCGCTTCCCGTAACGGCGTTCCGCGGATTTGGCGCATGTGTCAGCCGCAGCCTGGTCGCAGCCCGGCGCTGCGATCGCCTGTGGTGTTTCAATCGAGCATTGGCAGCCGCTGCGCGCAGGTCCCGTACGGTCTCCGGTCGCCGCCGCTGCATGGGGCCGCGCAGCTGACTTGCGTCGCGCTCGCCGTACCGGCGGGCGGCGTGAGTTCCGGGCCTCTGGCGCGGAAATTCGACCGTCGCCCTGAATCTGTCCGCGCGTGGCACAAGCTGCAGGGTCCGTGCCCGACCGCAATCCCGTTCTCTTGCCGCGGTCGGCGCGAGCAGGGCAATTGACCATTCCATCCCCGGATACCTATGGCGAGCGCGAGCGCCACAGACTCGTGCTGGGCCTGGGACTCGCCTGCTTGGCGGCCCTGCTGGCCATGTTCAGCAATCAGATGCTGGTATTTGCCTGGTCCGTCAGTCTGGCCCTGACCTTGAGCCTGGCCCTGGGTGTGATGCAGCAAGGCAAGCTGGGCCCATTTCGCTGGCCATTGGCGGCGGCGCTTGCGGTCTGGCTGCTGGCTTTGACGCTGATGCAGGTGCTGCCGCGCGGGCCCGAGCGGCTGGTGCTCGGTTTTACGCCGGCGGTCGCGGCCGGGGTGTACTTGTTGTGGCTCCTGCCCCTGGTGCTGGTCACCTTGCCGTATGCCCTGCATTTCGATCGTTTTGTCCTGACGCCGGCGGCTTATGAAGGGTTCGCGGCACGGCAGCGGCACAGGGACGAGTCGTGAATACCACCATCGTCATCACGGCAGCCGCGTATTTCGCCCTGATGCTGGCCATCGGTTTGTGGGCCGCACGGCGCACTCACACCAGCCAGGACTATTTCGCGGCCGGCAAGGGCGTGGGCATGATTGCCATTGCGCTGGCGACCATGTCCAGCGCAATGAGCGGCTTTTTGTTTGTCGGCGGGCCCGGCCTGCAATTCCGCTTCGGTTTTGGGACCCTGTTGCTGACCTTCCCGGTATCGTTTTCATTCGCCATGGCCTGGT
>JBFIIN010000281.1:0-5224 GCA_041601225.1 Oceanococcus sp. | reverse complement strand
TTCGCAATTTGCAAGCCGATTTGCGCAGCCCATTCGCAATCTGCAAACCCGGCCCCGCCCCGCCCAATCTCGCCTGGCCGGCCGGCAGACCGGACAAAAAAAAGCGACCCCGAAGGGTCGCTGGTCTGGGCGCCTGACCGTCCGGCTTCAGGAACCGGCATCCCGAAAGCGCTGCAGGGCTTCGGAAACATCGCCGCATTCCGGCTCGCCACTCAGACCAAGCAGACGGGCGACGGCGGCGCGCAGGTCGGGCTTCAGCTGGATTGCCGCATAGTAAGCGTTGCACGCCAGTTGCAGCTCCTGTGACGCCTCGTGCAACAAGCCGCGGTGATAGGCGGTACGCCAAGCCGGAGCGCCGAGCAGTTGCGCAATGCGCAGAGCTTCGTGTGCATCCGTATAACGACCCTGCAGATAAAAAACGCTGGCCTGTGCTTCGCGTAGTTCGGCGTAGTCCGGAGCCAGATTGATCTGGCGCTCCAGTAGCGCACCGGCAAAACGGGTGTTCCCCTCGGCGAGCGCAATGCGGGTCCGCAGAATCGCGGCTTCGGGATGGCTCCCGGGCCGCGCAAGCAACTGGTCGAGCAAGAATTGTGCGTTTTGAACCTGGCCGGACTCGTACTGGAGTACAGCATTCGCCATCATGATGCGCTCGTTGCCAGGAAACTCTGCGTACAGCCGGTCCACCTCGCGCTGTACCCGCTGGCAATCCACAGTCTGACCCTTCGCCGTCCAGATTTCATGGCACTGGTCGCCCTCGCGGCGGGCGGACTCACTCAGCGCCAGCATCTGGTCGAGACGCTCGTTCGGATCGGGCTCCCGTTCGCGTCGACTGTCCATTGAGGTGCAGCCGGCAAGCAAACCGATTCCAAGCAAGCCTGCGCGGCCCAGAGCACTCAGCGCCGGCGTCATGGTTTTCTCCTGCTGGTGCGAGCGGGTCTCGCCGAAGACTCGTATGCGTCATGCACCGACACCGCCCAATCCAGCAATTCCCTTAAATCCGGGTACTGCCATAGGTCCGCCTCGTGCTTGGATTCGCGCACGATGGTCGGCGTCACCACGATGACCAGTTCCGTGTCGGTATCCCCCTTGCTGAAAGATTCCGCCAGCTTGCCAAGCAGCGGGATGTCGCTGATCCCAGGCGCCGCCGTATCGTTGTTACTGATATCGCGCGTCACAAGACCACCGATCACCAGCGGCTGGCCGTCCCGGACGCGCGTCGATGTGTTGATGCTGCGCACGTCGAAAGCGGCGGTGTTCAGATCCGATCCCGTGCTGCTGGCAATCTGCTGGGTGAGCGCAGTATCGGGCAATGACACCGTCGGGCTAACGTCCAGGGTGATGCGGTCCTGATCATCCACCATGGCCCGGACGCGCAACTCCACACCGAAGGGCTTGAACTCGGTCCCGCTGAAGACGCCCGCTGTGTTCGAGCCCACCGAATCGCCATCGGCAATGCCTGCTGGCGCAAAGGCGCTTGGTACCGGCACTTCACCGCCCGCTCGAAACACTGCGGATTCCCCAGCCAGCACCGTCAGGGTCGGCCGGGACAGGGTGCGCGATATGCCCTGTTCCTCAAGCATCGAGAACAGCAAGTCGAAGGCATAGCTGCCGGTCGCGACTTGCAGATTGCTGCTCAGGGCTCCACCGATCAGCTGCAGTGCATTTTCAACCTCCGAAGCCGAAGCTTCACGCTCCTGCAAGCCGCTGATCGTGAAACGTCCGGCATTGTTATAGCCCTTGCTGATCAGAGACAGGTCCGGCCTCCAGGCTTTCAGGCGTACCCGATCCACCTCGTGCATCTGCACGGCCACCCGCACCTGCGGCAAATCGCGGACCTGAATCATGGAAAGGATGCGCCCACCAGCCGCGGACACCAACTTCGAACGCCCGATGTTCGCGCGGATTTCGTTATCCAGGCGGCCATCGCCACCAAATCCCGAGAAGCCGCCACCGCCTGCGGCGCCTGAGCGCCCCGCGAGCAGCCCTCCGGATTCATCAGCCAGCACGTTCAAGGCGCCTGATTCCTGTCCCCCACCGCTGTCCGAAACCTGACGTGATGCCACGCTCAAAATTCGGGTGAGCACGACCTGATTCTCGACCTCGCCGCTCAACACCAAGGTGTCTATCCCGTCGTCCGCCAGATCGCCGCGGCGAATGCGACTTACCTGTACCTTTTCACCACCGATCGGGCGGATGGCTTCAAGAATTTTCTGTTCACTGCTGCTCGGCAGTGTTTCGACCTGGATCAGGTTGATGACGGCGGCGCTGCGATCACTTCTTCCGGTGCCTGCCGAGACACGCAGATTGGCATCGGCCATAGCCGTTCCGGTATCGGTGGACTGCACCAGAATATCGCCACCGCCGGGTGCCCGGCGATTTCCCACTTCCAGATAATTACGCGCCACTGCCTCAGCCGCCTGACGGAACTTGATCGTGGGCACGGTACCGCGCAGCACGAGCGCAGCACGATCCGGAGCGAGTTCAATTCGTATACCCGCATGGACGTCGCGCAGCGCGCGCCGCAGCACCGTCATATCCTGGACGACGCTGAACAGGAACGTCTCGGAGGTCTTGTCCGTATACCAGACCATAACGCTGGTCCTTCCGACCGTTTTGGCCAAAGCCAGGACTTCGTGAGAACCCAGCACCTCCAGTTCCAGGGTGTCCTGCTTGCCAACGGCGACGCGTTCGAGCGCCTTGTTGAAAACCAGGCGGGTGTGGGTCCACTGCACCAGGTCACGGGTACCTTTGGCCCTTTCGCCATCTGCAGTTTCCACAAATTTGAGGCCGGCGGCACTGACGAGCTGGCACGCGCAGACCAGCATCACCCCGACAGCCCATTTCGGCCCAAACATCATCCTTCTCCCCCCTTAAGATCCACCCGCCTCATCGCCTTGCACGGGACGAAGCTCAGTTCAATCACCACATGCCGGCTCCATGAGTCCGGGCGCCCGCCCCGCGCCTCCGACTCACCGGCTCCACGCATCCTCAAACGGCTGGACTCCAATCCCGAGCCTAGCAGGATTTCACCCACAGCCTTCGCGCGGCGCTCCGACAAGATCTGATTGTAGGATGCGTCGCCCCTGACGTCAGCATGACCGACGACTTCGACCGCCACGACATGACCCAGGCCAGCGGCAAGGCGGAATAGGCCCGTTGTCTGATCGACAGTCTCCGCTCCTGGCATGGCGCTATTCTGGGCAAATGCGGGTGTTCGAAACAGCAGGCCGGGCAAGCGTTCAAGGCTCTCGTCCGCGCAGTCGCTCTGTTCCCTCATCGGCGCACCGAGGACTGCCGAGGTCAGCGTTTGACAGCCATGGGCGTCAACGGCGGCGCCAAGCGCAGTGCGCGGACACAAGTCACGAAAATCGGCGATACCATCGACATCTGTATCGCGGTAACCGGTCGCGCGCGAGTCATTCTGGCGGTACTCACCCGCCCACGCATCCACGTGGACTGAGCCGAGCAAGATGAGCGCGCTCAAAAATTGTATTTGCATGTTGACCTTCGTTGCGTTTGGGTCGCCGGGATTGTCGGGGTCCGGCATGAGCCTCGGATCAAGCACGAAGCATGCCGATCTGGCCCCAGCTTTGAGCGCACAGCAAATTGTTCATGGAATCAGCCGCTTGCCTTTCAGGGCGGGGTTGGGGGCGCTTGCCCAACTGCCGTCTGGAAATCGAGCAGCCATACTCTGGCGGCTTGCTTCGCAAATTGAAAAGCCATTTGGGATCCGGTCGATGGCGAGTCAGACTCAGGGCCACCGGCGCGACCCAATTGACCCTGACAGGCTGCCGGTCGAAGATGGACACCAGGCCGGACACCCACAGGGGAAGCTCAATGATTCGTGCATTTGATCGAGGCTTGCTGATCGGGCGCCCGGCGTGCTCCATGGATCGATGGACGCCGATCGCAGAGCCACGCCTGGATCGCCACTGCCCATCCCGCAAATTCACCACGGCGGGCTGAACGGCTCCCAAATGACTGAATCGTCGGACCTGACTGCTCTGGAGAAACGCGTTGGCCGCGTTCACCTGAGCCAGCGCCTGGGCATCGAATCCGAGCACGGTTCGGACATCATCCGCATGAGCACGAATCTGTTCCACCTGGAAAACTGGAAATCTGCGCACCATGTGCTGCGTTTCGTGCTGCGCCTGCTGCGGGTCTACGAGCGCGGTGTCCGCAACGCCCTGGCCATACGGCAACGACATAACACCGTGATTTTGCCCCGTCTGCCCCCGGCCTTTGAAGGCTACACCTTGCTGCACCTGAGCGACCCGCACCTGGACATGAATCCGGATTTTCCCGCCGCGCTGATCCGGGCTCTGGACGGGCTGTCCTATGACGCCTGCGTCATCACCGGAGATTTTCGGGCGCTGACGGCCGGTCCGATTCAACCCGCCATCGATGGACTGGCCCGCATTCGTCCGCACCTCGAAGCACCGGTATACGCCATACTGGGTAATCACGATTCGATTCGCATGGTGCCCGCAATCGAAGCCTTGGGCGTGCAGTTGCTGGTTAACCAGGCGCAAAGCATCAGGCGCGGCGACAGCGCGATCTGGCTGTCCGGCATAGACGACCCTCATTACTTCCAGGTCGAAAACTTCGAAAAAGCAGCAGATGAAATTCCGTCGGACGCAGTGGCGATACTCCTGTCCCATTCACCCGAGCCCTATCGGCGCGCGGCCCACATCGGTTTTGACCTGATGCTTTCTGGCCACACACATGGCGGCCAGATCTGCCTGCCCGGCGGCGTACCATTGATCACCAATGCCGCATGCCCACGAGCGTTTTGCGCAGGTCCCTGGTCCTATCACAACATGCAGGGCTACACCTCGGTCGGCTCCGGCTCGTCGATGGTCGACGTTCGTTTCAACTGTCCGCCCGAAATCACTCTGCATCACCTGACCCGAGGTGGCTGAGCCCAGCCGCGAGCGAGATCGCTGGCCAGCCTCGGTCCGGGGCAGGCCGCTTGCTGGGGAACGCGCTCCGGGAAGCGCCCGGACCCTGACGGCTCGCCCGGGTGTTGGCGATCGCGCCAGTACCATCAGCAATCGCCGCCTGGGTTTCGCATCCTATGGGGCGACTCGCGTATCCAGATTCTTGGCCACTGCCGGGTTCTACCCAGACCCACCCGGGTCGAGCTGGCGAACCGCCAATTCGCGCGCGGGATTGCCCGCTACCACGACCCAGGCCCTGACATCGCGCACCACGACGCCGCGGG
>JBFIIN010000280.1:0-5238 GCA_041601225.1 Oceanococcus sp. | reverse complement strand
TTCGCCGCGGCCTGGCCGAGGATCGTTTCCATTTGTCCACGCAGAAAATTCAGGCCGTGCAACGCGCCCTGGAACAGGATGGCGAGGTCTACGAGATCCTGCTGCTGCTAGAGGACGAAGAGGGCTTCTGGGCGTCGGCAGCCGCCTTCATGGGAGCGGCCGAGCGCTACCGCCTTGCCAGTGAATTGGACCGCTGGGTGGTTCGCCACACCCTGCAGCACATGGCTGGTGATCCGGGACTCAGCGAGCGGGTTGCCTTTTGCTCGATCAACGTATCCGGCCAGTCCATCGATGACCGCAGCTTTGTTGAATTTTTGCTGAAGGACCTGAAAGCCACCGGGGTCAACCCGCGGCAGTTGTGCTTCGAAATCAGCGAACGCACCATCAATTCGCGCCTGTCCAGCACCCGTGAGTTCATCAACACGGTCAAACGTATGGGCTGCCGCGTCTGTATTGAAGAATTCTCCAGCGGCATGGCCGGCGCCGCATTGCTCAAGGAGCTCCCGGTCGACTTCATCAAGATGTCTTCGATGCTGACCCGCAAGATCACCAATGATGCGGCCGACCGGCTGGCGGTGGAATCGGTACACAAGATCGCCCACGTGCTGGGCAAGAAGACCATCGCCGCCCACGTGGAGAACCCCGACACCCTGCGGGTTCTGCAGGGAATAGGCGTGGATTACGTGCAAGGTTATGCCGTGTCAAAACCCAGCCCCATGTTGTTCCACGCCGCAGCCTGATCTGGCGAAGAGACCGCAATCAGCTATTCGGCAATCGCCTCGATCATCAGCTGCAAGCGCTCCCGACCCCGAAACTCATCCATAACCAGGCGGTAGGCCAGCTGGGCGCAATCGCCAGCGAGCCTCTGCTCCCGGCCGAAGGCCATCGCGTCATACACTGCGTCGGCGCCCGGGCAGGCGAGCTGCAGCTTCAGGTGGCCCTGCCCTACGATGCGTTGACTGACGATGCGGAAACGATCATCAAAGCAGGGCTCGGGAAAGCCCTGCCCCCAGGGGCCACCGGACCAGAGCGCCTGCGCGGTGTTCAGCGACAGCTCGGCGGGCGCAAGGGAACCATCACTCAGCACCACCGAGTCCAGCTCGTAACCAGCCAGCAGGCGCTCGGCTATGGCGTCAAAAACTGACGTGAATTCCGCCAGGTGATCGGTCGGAAGGCTGAGCCCAACCGCCATGGCATGGCCGCCAAATTTTTCGACGAGGCCCGGGTTTTCGGCCACCAGCAGCGCCAGGGCATCGCGCAGATGAAAACCCGCAATTGAGCGCCCCGAGCCCTTCAAGCCACCCTGTCCCGACGGCGCGAAAGCAATGGTCGGACGATGGAAACGCTCTTTCACGCGCGAGGCTACCAAACCCACAATGCCCTCGTGCCAATGGGGCTGGAACAGCACGAGACCATGCTGCTGCTCCGACAGTTCTTCGAGCAGGCCGCTGACCGCCTCATCCTGCATCTGCGTCTGCAACTCACGGCGCTGCCTGTTGATGCGGTCCAGTTCGGTTGCCAGGGGCATGGCCACGTCGACATCGGCGGCCAGTAGGCAATGTATGCCCTGCTCCATGTGCTCCAGCCGGCCGGCCGCATTGAGCCGCGGACCCAATGCAAAGCCCAGATCGCTGGCGCCAATTCTGGCCGGATCGCGCCCCGATACCGAGATCAAGGCCGCGATACCGGGCCGGGCGCGGCCAGCGCGGATGCGCCGTAACCCCTGCTCAACGAGAATCCGGTTGTTGCGGTCCAGGGGCACCATATCCGCCACGGTACCCAGGGCGACCAGATCCAGGAAATCGGCTAGATTCGGCGGCGCGCGATCGGCAAACCAGCCGCGCGCCCGCAGGGCCGAGCGGGTCGCGGCGAGCAGATAGAACATAACGCCGACCCCGGCCAGGGCTTTGCTGGCAAAGCGATCACCCGGCTGATTCGGGTTGACGATCGCGTCCGCGGCAGGCAGCTGGTCGCCGGGCAGATGATGATCGGTCACAATCACGGCAACCCCGGCCGCGCGCAGCGCGGCCACACCCGCGAGACTGCTGATGCCGTTGTCCACGGTGATCAGCAACTGCGGATTCCGGGCGATCGCCAGATTGGCCAGTTCAGGCGACAGCCCATAGCCCAGACGAAACCGGTCCGGAACCAGGAAATCCACCTGTTTTGCCCCTAGGGCCCGCAGGCCCGCCACCGCCAATGCCGTTCCGGTCGCGCCGTCCGCATCAAAATCTCCTGCGATCAGAATGCGGCTTTGTGCCATGACGGCGGCCGCCAGCCGACCTGCGGCCTCCCGCAAGCCGGCTAGCCCGGAGCCAGGCAGCAATTGCCCCAGATCCAGATTGAGCGCGCGCGAATCAGCCACGCCTCGGTTTGCGTAAACGCGCCGCAGTACCGGATGCAGATCAGGAGCCAGCCGGGCGGTGCTGCCGACCGCGCGACGGCGAATCCGGGCGACTTCAGCGCGGGCCACGCCGGGCTAAAGGTAGCGTCGCAGCGCTTGCTCAACCGCGGCACGGGTCGCGTCCACTGTTTCCGGCGCGGCCGAGGCCTGCTGAATGGCGATATCGGGGTCCTTCAAGCCATGCCCGGTCAGGGTACAAACCACGGTGGAGCCGGCGCGGATACGCCCAACCCGAATATCTCGCATGGCACCGGCCAGGGAACTGGCCGAGGCGGGCTCACAAAACACGCCTTCGCGCTCGGCAAGCAGCTTTTGTGCGGCAAGAATTTCCGCATCGCTGAGTTCGTCAAACCAGCCGCCGGATTCGTCGACCGCCGTCTGGGCAAAGTCCCAGCTTTGCGGATTGCCAATGCGAATGGCCGTGGCTACCGTTTCGGGCTGGGCAACCGGCGCGCCGCGCAGAAATGGCGCTGCGCCGCTGGCCTGATAACCGCACATCACTGGCCGGCTGTCGACCACAGCTTCGCGCAGATACACGAAATCCGGCGGCGCGATTGGACGCTCGTCCGCCCGTTGCGGCGCATACTCACGGTATCCCAGCCAGTAGGCCGATATGTTTCCAGCGTTGCCGACCGGCAGGCAGTGGTAGTCAGGCGCCCGGCCCAGGGCATCGACAATTTCAAACGCCGCGGTTTTTTGCCCCTGCAGGCGATAGGGGTTCACGGAATTCACGACCGTCACAGGCAATTGCCCGGCCAACTCCTTGACCAGGCTCATGCCATCATCGAAATTTCCGCGAATCTGGATGACCCTGCAGCCGTGCAACGCGGCCTGGGCCAGTTTTCCCAATGCGATCTTGCCGTCGGGAATCAGCACGAAGGCCGACATGTCCGCTCGAGCGGCATACGCGGCGGCCGCGGCTGAAGTATTGCCGGTCGAGGCGCAGATAATGGCTGCGCTGCCTTCGGAGCGGGCCTGCGTTACGGCCACCGTCATGCCGCGATCCTTGAACGATCCCGTGGGGTTCAGACCCTCGTATTTCACATACAGATCAACTTCGCCACCCAGCTCCCGTGGAATGTTCTGCAGCTTAATGAGCGGCGTGGCGCCCTCGCCCAGCGCGACCGGGGGCGTTTCGGCCGCCAGCGGCAGGCGCGCGCGGTAGCGCTCGATCAAACCGGTGTAACGGCTGGAGAATTGTGGATTTTCGGTCATTGTTCCAAGTGCTCCACGCGCATCCGAACGATGGGCCCGTGGACTACGGGCAAACTCTGCAAGGCCTCGACCGCGCGCTCCAGAGCGCCCGTTCGAACACTATGCGTCAGCAGAACCACGGTGGCATCCTGTTCGGCTTCAACCTCACGCTGCACGATCGCCTCGATGCTGATCTCCAGGCCCGCCAGCACGGTGCTGATCTCCTTCATCACCCCGGGCCGATCGGCCACCTGCATCCGCAGGTAAAAGGCGGTTTCTACTTCAGCGGGAACCACCGCCGACGCGCTATCGGCACTCAACGGCGTTGCCAAAGCCCGCCCCAACGCAATATCCACCAGATCGGCCACGACGCTGGACGCGGTCGCCAGAGCGCCGGCCCCCGGACCGTGCAGTCCGGTTGAGCCCACCGCATTCCCGCTGAGCATCACGCCGTTCATGACGCCGTCAATCTTGGCCACGAAGCTGTTCTTGGGCACCAGGGTGGGCTCGACCCGCAACTCGATCCCGGCCGCGCCGCGACGCGCGATGGCCAGGTGTTTGACGCGATAACCCAATTCCTTCGCATAGCGAATATCCGCCGAGGAGACCTGCGTGAGGCCGATGGTCCGAATCCAGTCGGTGCGCATCGGTACACCAAAGGCCAGCGCCGCCAGGATGGCGAGTTTGTGGGCCGCATCGATGCCTTCCACATCGAAGGTCGGATCGGCCTCGGCGTACCCCTTGGCCTGAGCCTCAGCCAGCGCAGGTGCGAACTCCACGCCATCCTGGCTCATGCGGGTGAGAATATAATTTGTCGTGCCGTTGATAATGCCTGCGACCTCATCAATGCGGTTTCCCGCCAGACCTTCGCGCAGGACCTTTATGATGGGTATGCCGCCAGCCACCGCAGCCTCAAAGGCAACCGCTTGGCCGCTTGCGCGGGCGGCCGCAAATACCGCATCACTGCATTCCGCGATCAGTGCCTTGTTCGCGGTGACCACAGGCTTGCCGGCGGCCAATGCCGCGCACACCAGTTCCCGGGCACGCTCGGTGCCGCCCATGAGTTCCACCACCACATCGACATCGGGATCGCGGACCAACGCATCGGCATCGGCATCGATCTGTACGCCGTGGAGATCGCAATCACGCGCCTTGTGGGGATCACGCACCGCGGCGCGAACCACCTTCAGGGCACGTCCGGTGCGCTGCTCCAGTTCTGGCGCGTTATCGGCCAGCACCCGGACCGTGCCCGCGCCCACCGTGCCCAGGCCCAGCAGGCCTATCCGTAAGGGTTTCATCATTTCTGCTCCATCAGGCGACGGATGCCCCGCAAGGCCTGACGCGTACGATGTTCATTTTCGATCAGGCCGAAGCGCACATGGCCCTCGCCGTAATCGCCGAAACCCACGCCAGGCGAGACCGCAACCTTGGCTTCGGCCAGCAGGCGCTTGGAAAACTCCAGCGACCCTTCGGCCTGAAATTGCTCTGGAATGGGCGCCCAGACAAACATCGTCGCTTTAGGACGCTCCACATTCCATCCCATCTGGTTCAGTCCATCGCAGAGCACATCGCGCCGCCGCTGATACATGTCGCGAATTTCGATGACACAGTCCTGGGGGCCATTCAGGGCCGCAATCGCC
>JBFIIN010000279.1:0-5239 GCA_041601225.1 Oceanococcus sp. | reverse complement strand
CCTCAAAATGTCCGGCCCGGTGACTCCCGCATAACTCGTCGCTGACTCCTGGCACGATGACCCGCGTCATCTCGTCGGCGGCACGCGGATAAAGCTCGCCAACGCTGGGCGCAAAGAGCAAATCCGCCGAAAGGGCAGACAGTGCACGCCGATCGTCTTCGAACGTGCGGGGATAATTCGAAAAATCCTCGCCCTCAGAAAACTGCAGGGGATTGACGAATACGCTCACCACCACCCGGTCGCACAACTCACCGGCGCGCTCGACCAGCGCCAGATGCCCGGCATGCAAATTTCCCATCGTGGGCACGAAGGCGACTCGTTCGCGCGCCATCTGCCAGGCACGAACCTCGGCGCGCAGATCGGCGACTTGTTCAATGATTTTCATTGGCTTGCGAGTCAGGCGGCGAAGCTGTGTTCGGCAGCCGGGTAGCTACCATCCTTGACGGCCTTCACATAGGCCCGAAATGCACCCTCGACATCGCCGGCCTCGGCCAGGAAATCACGCACGAAACGCGGCCGACGACCGCGACTGACACCCAAGATGTCATGCATGACCAGGATTTGACCATCGGTATCAGGTCCGGCGCCAATGCCGATCACGGGCACATCGGCCAGTTCCGTGAGACGCTTGCCCAGCCCGGCCGGTATGCATTCCACGAGCAGCATGTCCGCGCCAGCCTGTTGCAGGACCCGCGCATCCTCGATCATCTCCGCGGCGGATGTCTCGTCCTTGCCCTGGACCTTGAAGCCTCCCAGTTTGTGGATCAGCTGTGGCTTCAGCCCCAAATGCGCACAGACCGGAACGCCGCGCGTGGTCAGAAATTCAACGATCTCAGCCTGAATCGCCCCACCTTCCAATTTCACCATTTTGGCTTGCCCATCCTGCAACAGCCGGCGCGCATTGGAAATGGCTTCATCCGGTGTCGAAAAACTCAAGAAGGGCATGTCCGCGACCAGGAACGCCCGTTGCAGGCCCTGCGCTGTCGCACGGCTGTGATAGGCAATATCGTCGACCGTGACCGCCACGGTGGTTGGGCGCCCGTGCACAACCATGCCCAGGGAATCTCCAACCAATACGAGGTCTACGCCCGCTGCGTCTTCGAGCTGGGCAAAGCTCGCGTCATAGGCCGTAAGACACGCAATCTTCTCGCCGCTGTCGTGCATGGCGCGGAAATCATTGAGCGTCAGGGGCTTCACCGCATTTGCGGCAGTCGATGGGTACATGGAAGCTCGTTCTAAGAACCGCTGACTATCATAACCCCAGGAGGACGCTCAACTGGACCCCAGACGAAATCCGCCAGGCAATGTGAGCATCTTTCCCGGTGTGCCCAGGGCCGCCAGCAGTTCCCGATAGTCTGCGGCGCTATGCACAAAATCCATCTGGCCCGCATCCACCCAGACTACGGGAGCCGCGCTATAGGACTCGAAAAATTTATGGTAGGCCGCACTGACCTGTTCCAGATAGGCCTCGTCCAGCAGGGATTCCGCAGCGCGACCGCGTTTGCGTATCCGCTCCATCAACAGCGGAACGGGCGCTTGTAGATAGACCACCCGGTCGGGAACAGGCGCATCCCAGGCCAGCCGCCGGAAAATCTGGTGATACAGATCCAGCTCATGGCCGGCCAGGTTCAGCTCGGCGAACAAGGCGTCCTTGCTGAACAGGAAATCGGCAATCCAGCGCTGCTTGAACAAATCTTGCTGGCGCAACTGATCGATTTGCCGGGCGCGCTGCAACAGGAAACATAATTGCGCGGGCAGAGCGTTTGCTTTGCGGTCGGCGTAAAAGGCATTGAGAAACGGCACGTCATCCGGCGCTTCGGCCAGAACGGTGGCACCGAGATCCGTGGCCAGGCGCTGAGCCAGCGTGGATTTGCCTACCCCTATGGGCCCTTCCACCGCGATAAAGTCCAGTTTCCGCAAGATGGCATCCGAGTGGGCCAGCGAGCGCCGGCGAAGCTTGCGCATCTTAGGCCTCAATTTCGTGCTGACAAGACTTGCCAGCGCTTCAAAAGCATGCTCTTACCGGCGACAGACCCGCGCGTTCAGCGCCACAGACTCAAGTCTGATGCGGGTAGCCGGCTCGCCAGTTCGCCGACGCGGCCCTGCCCTGGAATTATGAAACCCGGCGCGATTTGCGCCCAGGGGATCATCACGAACGCGCGCTCCTGCGCACGCGGATGGGGCAGTTCCAAGCCCGGCTCCCTGAGCTGTGTGCCTGCAAAACTCAGCAAGTCGAGATCCAGAGTTCGCGCAGCCCATTTCTCCCCGGGCATGCGCAGCCGACCCTGACCGCGTTCGATATCGAGCAAGCATTCCAGCAAGCCTCGTGGCGTGAGCTGGGATTCAAGCGCGGCCACGGCATTACAATAGTCCGGCTGGGTCTCCGAACCCAATGCGGCGCTCCGATAATATGCCGACACCTCGCCCACTCGCAGGCCAGCCGCCTGCGCCAATGTCGCCAGAGCCAGGTCCAGTTGCCGCGGTGGATCGCGCAAATTGCTGCCCAGACCGACAAACGCCAAGGTCACGACGGGTCCCAGTTGCGTTCGGCAGTTTAACCGGTCGCCGCAGGCCTGCGCCGCCGGCGACGCTTGCGGCGGCTGGCCGCGGCAGGATCACTCGGCGCCGCGTCAGCCATCTGCTGACGGCCCTCCTCATCCAACTCCTGAAATTCAGTCCACCAATCAGCGATCGCCGGATCAATCTCACCGGCTTGCGCACGCAAGCACAGAAAATCGTATGCGGCGCGAAATCGCTTATGGGCCACCAGGCGGGCTGGGCGCTTGCCGCGCCGGAAATCGAAACGGGCCTGCATCTGCCAGATTTCGTTCTGCACCGCGCTGAATCTGCGCGGAATTGCCACGGTACATCCCTGCTCACCGATCACCTGATCGGCCGCCAAAGCCAGCAACTGGGCCGGCGGCAGGGCCCGGTCACTGAGCTGCGCCATCCGCTCCCTGACACAGGGCCACAACATGGCCGCAAACAGAAAGCCCGGGGTTACCGGCTTGTCCGCCGCGATGCGATCCGCCGTACTTTTCAGCGCCAGACGAATGATGGCCTCCGCCTGGCCGCTGGGATCAAAGGCCAGACTGCGCGCCGTAAGCGGAAACAGGACGTCAAACAGATCGGAGGAGCGCAAACCGTCGAAGGTCCGGACCGCGTCGACACTCAGAAACAGCTTCAGGACCTCGTCGAACAGGCGTGCTGGCGGCACATCGGCCAACAACTGCTTGAGCTTCGGCAGCGGGTCACGCGCCGAGGCATCAATCTCGCAATCCAGCTTGGCCGCGAATCGCACCGCACGCAGCATCCGTACCGGGTCTTCGCGGTAGCGGGTATCGGGATCACCGATCAAGCGCAAGCGCCGGTCGGCAAGATCTGCCGCACCACCCACATAATCCACAACGGAAAAATCGCGAATGTCGTAGTACAAGGCGTTAATCGTGAAGTCCCGCCGAAAAGCGTCCTGCTCCATGGTGCCGTAAACGTTGTCGCGCAGGATTCGGCCGGAGTCATGCAGCACGTGACCTTCGTCGTCGCCCTCAGCTTCCGGAGACAGCTCCGCGGGCTCGGCATCGAGCTCCGGATCGTCATCGTCGCCGTCGGGCGTACGCGGTGCCGCGCGGAAGGTCGCAACCTCAATGATTTCAGGCCCACAGCGCACATGCGCCAGGCGAAAGCGCCGACCAATCAAACGGCAGCGCCGAAAAACCTCTTTGACCTCCTCGGGGCTGGCGTTGGTCGCGACGTCAAAGTCCTTGGGGGCCAGGCCCAGCAGGAGATCACGCACGCTGCCGCCAACCAGCAATGCGTCGTAACCCGCGTCCTTGAGTCCATACAAGACGTGCAGGGCGCCCCGCGAAAGGCGTGAGCGAGAGATGGAATGTTCCGAGCGCGGAATCCGGATTGGTGAACTAATGGGGCAGACCTCAGTGCGCGAGATGTTGAATTTTCGTTGTGTGCGCCGTGGCGCAGAGCGACATAATACCGCGCCTGCGCACTCAGCGAAGGCACAATAGTGGACACAGCTGCAGGCCCAGTGGCTTTGCCGGCCAAGACCGTGCGCCGAACTCCGTCCCTGGGCAACCCTCAGGGCCGCGATAATGGGGCCGGCATCAGGCCGGATTTCGCAGATTGCGCCCTCGCTGAACTCAGCACAATTACAGCCACCGGAAACTTGACCCGGGTTTTCAAGATCATCCACGCCGCGCTACCGGCTCCCAGCGTCTGGTGGCCCACGACGCAGAATCTCGCAAGTGAGATTCGCATCCTGCTGCGCAGGCTCTCACGGCGAAATCCGGGCTTGATGCGGGCCATCCCTGGCCCGCCCACTGCATGTGGCTACGCAACGCCCTTTGATTCGGCTATCCTGGCGCATCGTCGCGTCCGGGAACTCTCACCCCGGTTTTCTATATAATCCACGCCGCGCTATCCGCTCCCATCGTCTAGTGGCCTAGGACGTCGCCCTCTCACGGCGAAAACCGGGGTTCGAGTCCCCGTGGGAGCGCCATCTTGAAGCCAGCAATCTGTTCGACGTGGGGATCGAGAGTCACCTCGTCACCGCCCAGCGTCGCCTGGCTCAGCAGACTGCGAACGATCGACTTGCGTTTCTCGGCGTCCGGATCCAACTGACGATTCCGGAAGGATTCGTTGAACTTCCCGACCACCTGGCGTTCCGCTCCCCTGTATTCGCGGCGCGGCCGGACGGGATCGCGAAGGAAAAGCAAACTTGCGGACCAGGGATCGCGGGAGATGGTCCGATAGACCAGTCGAAAGCTGCGCGAACGGCCGGAGGGCTCCGCGGCAGCAATCCGCAGAACCTGGCGCGCGGGCCCGGACGCACGCAGGCCAGCCTATGGAATGCCCCCGGATTTCCGTCCGTCAGGCCGGCCTCGGCGCGCGCAGCCGGCCTGACGGACCGAACCGCCGCATCGCGACAAGCTCCTTCGGCTGTCTTCTGACCTTCGATCCTGCATGTTCAACACGAAGCCCGCGACCTCACCGCAGACCGTGACCCGCAGACCAAACGCTGGCGCAACTGGGGCCGCTGCGCGAAGTGGTCGTGGGATCGATTCCGCTGGGCCTGCGCTCCTCTGCGCCGACCGTGATCGCGAGCCAGCAGATCAGGAGGGCGAATGCTTGGCTGATCGAGAGTTTCGACAGCACGCGTTGACGAGGATCGCCCTGCGGGTCTGGCAAAGGCCTGCTGCCTGAACGCGCCTATCAATCTCGTCCT
>JBFIIN010000278.1:0-5257 GCA_041601225.1 Oceanococcus sp. | reverse complement strand
CCGTATCCCAGAAAAATTCTTCAGGTGAGTTGCGGCGGCTGCGCAAATAAGCCGGATCGCAGACCACGCCCACGCTGGTAATTCCGTCCGGCAGCGGGATCATCCAAATCCAGCCGTGTTCGAACCAGCTGACACTGATCAAACCGGCGTCAGGCCCCGGATTGCGGGGCACGTTGCGATAATGGCCAAACAGGGCCGCACTGGAGTGCCGCGTGTTCTTGCGCTTGATCTTGAATTTGCTGCCCAACACGGTGTCGCGCCCGGACGCGTCGATCAAGAAACGCGCCTGCCAGCTCTCCTGGGTCCCATCCGCCCGGGTCACGCTCAGCGTGGACTGGCCATCGGAGGCGAAGTCCACAGCGGTCACCCGGCAGTCTTCCTGCACCAGCACGCCCCGGCGTTCGCAATTGCGCAGCAGCAGTTCGTCAAATTCGGCCCGCCGCACCTGGTAGGCATCGGGGAAGTTCTTGTCCAGCGCATCCCGAAAATAGAAGCGCTGCGGCGGCAGCGCGGGATCGGGGTCATAAAATTCTGCGCCCGGCTTGTGCACGCCAATGCGCGCGACCCCATCCAGCACGCCCAGTTGCTCGAAAAGCGGCAGGTTCATGGGCAGCAAGGATTCGCCGACATGAAAGCGCGGATGACGGGCTTTTTCGAACAAAGTGACCTGCCAGCCTTTGGCCGCCAGGGCATAGGCGGCCGTGGAGCCGGCGGGGCCGCCGCCTATGACAGCAATATCGCAGGTGTTGGTCATCATTTCCGCCATAAGGATGCAAACGCGCGCCGCCGAAACCTCAGCCGACGGCCGCTCAGATCGGGTATTTTACGCGCGGGCTGGAGCGCTGCGCGAGTTCGGGCAGAGCCGAATCACCAACGCAATCCCAATTTAAGGCGGTAGGTCCGCCCGCCCGCCGGCTCAACGGCGCGCCCACCAAAGGCATTGATGCGCACATTGTCCGGGTAATCCCGATCCAGCAGATTGTCCACGGCCAGTTCAAGCTGCCAGGCCCTGCCCTGCGGTTGCCAGGCGCTGCGAGCATTCCAGACGGCATAACCCGGCAAGCGCAAGCTGTTGCCATCATCCGCATAAAGTTTTGCGCTGCCCCGACCGGCCAGACTGTATTCCCAGTCGCGCACACTGCGGCTGAGTTGTAGCCAGGCCTGACTGCGCGGCAAGCCCGGCAAATCATTGCCGCGCAAGGGCGTATTCCCAGCAAACTGCGCGCGCGCATAGCTGGCGGACGCCGCCAGGCGCCAGCCCCTGCCCCAGTTGGCATTTGCCGCGAGCTCGAGTCCGTCGCGACGACTGCGCCCCGCATTGCGAAAGAAACGCCGACCGGGCTGATCTTCCAGTTCAAAGGGCAGCAATTCGTCGCTGCTGATGATGTGATACCAGGCCGCCGAGTAATCACCATGCGCCCAGCGGCCCTGCATGCCCAGTTCGAGGTTGCGCGCACGGCTGGACTGCAGCGCAGGATTGAAGCCACCACCCGCAGGGTTGGCCAATTCGTTATTGGTCGGTGACTCATAAGCAGTGGCGACACGCAGATACATGCGCTGCCGTCCAGGCGTATACGACAGGCTGCTATCCCAACTCCAATCGGCCAGGCGCCGCGCACCCGAATCGCGGCCATCCGCGCCGAAACGGTCCGCGACCGACAGGCGCAGCCAATCACGGCGCAGGCCCGCGCTCAACTCCCAGTGCGGTGCCAGGGCCACGCTGTCGCGGACAAACACCCCCAGCGCCGCGGCGCGTTCGGCCTGGTCCAGGCGCAATGGCCCACGCGCTCCATCCACATTATCAAAGCGCCGGCGGTCGTCAGCCTGCAACTGGGCATCCAGCCCGCCGCTCATGCGCTGGGTCCAGCCGAGCAGCGCAAAATCGCGGCTGAGCGTCAGGCCCAGACCACCGAAGTCCCGCACGAAACTCACCTGGCCGGCATTGCGAAACGGCAGGCGATTGGCAAATTCGCGGTGCCCCAGAAATCCCAGCAGCTGCCATTGCCAAAGCTCACCGGCGCTCCAGCTGAGCCCGGCACGTTGCTGACTGATCCGCTCGCCCGCGGCAAAGCGCAGATTATTCGGCGCCGCAGCGCGACGATTCGCGGCCAGCTGCTGGGCATTCAAGCCGCCGGGATCTTCAGCCGAAATATCCAGCAACGACACCTGGGCCGACCAGCGCGAATCGTCCAACTGCCCATCCCAACGCAGCGAAGCGAGCCGACTGTCGCTGTGGTTGTGGGCACGGGGGCCATCCCGGTGACTGCTGTTCCAGGCCAGGCGCCAGCCGCCGGATTCGTCGGCGCGACTTATCCGCCCGGCCAGGCCGCGGGTACCGAAACCTGCGCCCAGCAGATCCAGTTCAGCGGAGTCTAGGTCGGGCCGGCTGGTCTGGACGTCCACAACGCCACCGGCCGCATTGCCGAACAGGGCCGAGGCCGGTCCGCGTATGACTGTTAATGAATCAACGAGATGAAGATCCAGAGCATCGAGTTCGGTCTGGCCATCGGGCAGGGTCCAGGGCACACCATCAACCTGCACCCGAATGCCGCGTACGCCGAAGGCCGCGCGCGCACCAAAGCCGCGAATGGCGATGCGCAGGCCTTGCGCGGCATTGTCCTGATTGAGCGCGGTGACGCCGGGCACCGGCTGCAGGAAATCGAACAGACTCTGGCGATTCGGGGCGGGCACCTGGTCGGCCGTTATTGTGCTCACAGCCAAGGGCAGGCCTTGATCAGGCGCAGTCACAGTCAAAGTTTCCAGGCGCGTCGGGGCTTGCGCCCAAAGCGGGCTTGCGCATAGCAGGCCGGCGAGGGCCCGCGAGGCTGTGCGCCTCAAGGCTGCAGCGACTGGGTTTGCGCCAGCACATCATGGCCACGTTGGGCCAGATATTGTTGAATCAGCGCAACTTGCTCGGGCGGCAGGACATGGCCAAAGGCCGGCATGCCGCGCTTGGCACGCGAACCGGCGACAATGCCCTGGAATTGCTCATGGGTCTGCGCCGACATATAGCGCAGATCGGGAACCAGACCACTGCTGATCGCGGCTATGCCATGACAGCTGGCACAGACTCCGTGATAAATATCCTTGCCTATGGCCAGCAATTCAGCGCTCAGGGTCACTTGCGGCGGCTGCGGCACCGTCACGAGTGCATTTTGCGGAGCCGGCAGGGTGGCCTTGCCGCCCAGCCGGTAGGTCAGAATCCGCGCTTCCGGTTTGCGCTTGAGCTGCGGCTCGAACGCACCGCTGGCGGCCAGCGCGAAGGTACCGCCCCAGCCGGCCATAACGCTGACATATTGCTGGCCATCAATGGCATAAGTCATGGGCGCAGCAATCACGCCCGTGTTGGCCGGCGTCTGCCACAGCAAGGCCCCGGAATCGGCGGCATAGGCCACGAATCGTGCATCGGCCGTACCCTGAAACACCAGCTTGCCCGCGGTACTCAGCGTGCCGCCATTCCAGGGGGCCTCGTAGTCGACCGACCAGGCCGCGGCCTGCTTGACCGGATCCCAGGCCAGCAGCATGCCGCGCACATCCTGACCCAGAGCGGCCAGTTGGGCCTCATCATCAGGCAGGCGGATGGGCTGCACGCCGACATTCCACAGATTCAGCGCGGCGGCGGGTCGCTGGCCGAAGTCCTCGTACAGCATGGCCGTGATTTGCGCGGGAATGTAAACCAGCCCGGTCTGCGGGTTAAAGGACATGGGCTGCCAGTTATGCGCGCCGAAGGCACTGGGCGTCACCAGCTTCGGGCCCTGGCTGTAATCGCCATCCGGACTGAATTGCGGGCGGCCCGTCTTCGCATCGATACCGGTTGCCCAGTTCACCGGCACAAAATTGTTCGCCGAAATGAATTCGCCGGTCGCCCGATCCAGCACATAGAAAAAGCCATTCTTGGGCGCCTGCATCAGGACCTTGCGCATACGCCCGGCGATCTCCAGATCAGCGAGGATGATGTGCTGGGTCGCGGTATAGTCCCAGGTGTCTCCCGGCGTGGTCTGGTAATGCCAGACGTATTCACCGGTATCCGGCTTGAGCGCCACGATCGACGACAGAAACAGATTGTCGCCCTTACCCTCGGAGCGATATTTGATATTCCAGGGCGCGCCGTTGCCGGTCCCGATGTAGAGCAAATCCAGTTCCGGATCGTAGGCCATGGAGTCCCACACCGTGCCACCGCCGCCCTGCAGATGATATTTATCCCCATGCCAGGTCTTGCGGGCCATTTCCATGACCTCGCTTTCCGGACCCTGGGCCGGGTCACCGGGGACCGTATAGAAGCGCCAGAGCAGCTCACCGCTGTTGGCATCATAAGCACCGATATAGCCGCGCACCCCGAACTCCGCTCCGCCATTGCCGATGATGACCTTGCCGTTGATGATGCGCGGAGCGCCGGTCACCGTGTAATTCAGGGATTTGTCGACCGTGAGCGTGGACCACAGCGGCTTGCCACTGGCCGCATCCAGAGCAATCAGACGGCCATCATAAGTGCCGACATAGAGCTTGCCATTCCAGGCTGCGACCCCGCGATTGACCGGGCCACAACAACCGCGCCCAGCAAAATCGCGCGGGACCTGTGGGTCGAACTTCCAAAGCAATTCCCCGCTGCGGGGATCCAGGGCATAAACGATGCTGAAGGCGCCGGTGGTGTACATCACCCCGTCGATGACCAGGGCCGTGGCTTCCGTGCCGCGATCCACGTCCAGTTTGTAGGTCCAGGCCAGACCCAGCTCCGCGACGTTTTGCGCATCGATCTGCTTGAGCGGGCTAAAGCGTTGTTCGTCAAAGCTGCGGCCGTGACTCAGCCATTGTTCGGGCTCGTCATGCGCCTTGAGCAGACGGGCCTGATCGACTTGTGCGACGGCGGGCGCAGGCGCCGGTGGCGCGTCTGCTACTTGCTGCCCGCAGCCGATCAGCCACAACAGTGGCAGAAACATGCCAAGTCGCGACGCCCGGCACTGTGTTTTCTTGCTCATTCGCAGTCACCCCTTTACTTGACGCTCATCATCTTGCGATTCCGGGAACAGGTCAAAACTCGGCGCGCGGCCTGGGCTCAGCGCCGGGAGGCCACGGGCACTATGTTCATACTTGCTAAATTAGATTGTATTAATATAAAATGCAGATCATGACAGGTGCCGGCATGAACACAAGGGCCGAGAATGCAGCGCTCCCGCGCATCAATCCGGTACAGATGGGCGAGCATGCCGCGGCGGCTGCCCGCCTGCTGCGGGCGCTGGCCAATCCGCATCGCTTGATG
>JBFIIN010000277.1:0-5293 GCA_041601225.1 Oceanococcus sp. | reverse complement strand
CATTTATCCAGGGCGACGCCGGCATTGTTGACCAGGATGTCGATGCGGCCAGTACGCTCAAGCAGTTCGGCTACTGCCCGTTGGCGGCTGATTTCATCGGCTACGTCGAGTGCCAGCCAGCTGCTTCTCAGGCCGGATTCGGCAAGTTCAGCGACGGCGGCTGCGCCCTGTTGCGGATCGCGGGCACCTATGACGACATGGAGGCCTAGTTGGCTGAGTTGTCGCGAGATTGCCAGGCCGATCCCGCGATTTCCGCCGGTGACCAGCGCCACTTGATCCGCTTGTGCTGTCATGTGTTTATCAGCCAAATAACCCTATTGGTATATTAATAATACAATATTGCTCGCTCACTTCGGCTCACAACAGGTAACCCTATGTCTCATGCCAAATCGCTGCGCCAGGCCTTGCAAGCCGGTCACTGTCTGCGGGCACCCGGGGTCTACGACGGCCTTAGCGCTTTGTTGGCCGAGCAGGCGGACTTTGAGCTGGGCTTTGTATCTGGTGCCTGCATCGCCTTTGCCCGACATGGTCGACCCGATATGGGCCTGGTGTCGATGTCGGAAGTGGCGGATTGCGTGGCCGTAATGCGCGAGCGTGTCGGGCTGCCCTTGATTGTCGATATGGATACCGGCTTCGGTAACGCCCTGAATGTGCAACGTACGGTGCAGGTGTTTGAGCGCGCCGGCGCCTCAGCCTTGCAGATGGAAGATCAGCTTATGCCCAAGCGCTGCGGGCACATGGCGGGCAAACAGGTGATTCCAGCTGCCGAGATGGTGGGCAAGATCAAGGCTGCGCTCGATGCGCGGCGCGATGCCGACACGCTGATCATCGCGCGCACCGATGCCTTGGGCGTTACTGGTTTTGAAGACGCATTGGAGCGGGCCGAGCTTTACCTGGAAGCGGGCGCCGATGCCTTATTTGTCGAAGCGCCCAAAACGCTGGCGCAGATGCAGCAGATCAGTGAGCAGTTCGCCAGCCGGATTCCGCTGGTGCATAACCTTGTTGAAGGCGGTGGTTCGCCGGTGGGCGATGCCAGCGCGCTGGAGCAGTTGGGCTACCGCATTGCCTTGTATCCGGCCGCCTTGCTGCATTTGTTTGTGCCTCAGGCCCAGGCTTTGCTGGCCCATATCCGCGAGCAGGGCAGCACCAAAGCCTGGCCCGGCCTGATGGACCTGGGCCAATTCAATGAAATTCTGGGCGCGCCCGATTTGTTGGGGCGCGCGCAGCGCTACTGCAGCCAATAGCCCGGCTACATATCGATAGTGGCCGCGAATTCGACCGAACCACCGCTTTGCAGTATCGGACAGCCGCGCGCTTTGGCCGCGGCGTCTTCATCATCATTGGCTTCGATCAGGCTGTAACCGCTGGCAGGATTCACGCCGCCGTTCTGGGCCACCGATCCATCGTTGAGTACCGTGCGGGATTGGCCGACGGGATTGCCGCCATCGATGACCGCAGCACCCATGGACGCGAACCACTGGCCCCAGGCGGCCATAAGCCGTTCGCCTTCTTCCGGGGAGTCCGGAATGCCTCCGCCGTGGTAAACGAATAGATATTTGGCCATGGTCGGCTCCGCTTGTTTAGATCAGGCCCCCTTGGGGGTAGCCGAACATAGCAGTTGCTCGCTGCGAAATCATCCTGCATTCAGGCTTAGCGCTGGGTGATTTGGGCAAAGCCTAGGGTGAGGGTCCGCAAGCGTTCAGTGTTCAGAAATTCCAGCGCGATCGGATCGTCCTTGAGCTGGGCATTGAGAAAGCTCACCGCGACGGCGTTGACCATCCGCAAGGCGTCGTGCTGCGGTGCTTCCTCGCGCTCCGGGCGGCAAATCAGATTGCCCAGGTAGTGGTCGGCGCCCTCGACGACCAATAACCAGTTGTTGCCGGGCAGGGCGCTTTCATAGGACAGGGCGTGCTGGCGCCAGTCGGTGACAAATCGCCCGTCCACATCCCAGGTGCCGGTCGTTGCGAGCATGGGTACATCCATAGCCAGCCAGGACTGTTGGTTGATCAGGCCGAACATTTCGCCGGGCGGCGAAATCGACACGACCGCGCGTATCCGTTCATCGCGGGCTTCGATACGTGCGCCGGTTTCTGGATCGACCGCGGCGGCGCCGCCGAATTGCTGGGCGGTGAAGGCGCCGAAAGAATGGCCGGTCACTGCGATGCGCTGCCGGTCGATGCGTGAATACAGACCGGGGATCAGCGCATCGAGTTCGGGCAGGTGATCCAGAATCAGTTTGATATCCGCGACCCGCGCTGCGATCAGTCCGTCATTACCCTCGCGCAGGCTGTTGAATATGCCGCGCAGCATGCCGCCGCCATCCCGGTGATAAGGCGCGATGCTCAGATAGCCATGACTGGCCCAGTGCTCCAGCAGGGCGTCGTATTTGTCGATGTCGGAAGCAAATCCATGCGAGAAGATCGCCAGCGGGAAGGGGCCGTCGCCTGCGGGCTCTATCAGGCGGATGCGCAGGCTACGCTGGCCGACGCGCCACGCCAGTGGGGCGGATTTGCTGATCGTGTATGCACCGCGTTCCAGTGCAGGAATGCCGGCCAATTGCTGGTCATTGGCGGTCAAAGGCTGAGCCGGCGGCAGGACGATTTCCTGACCACAGCCGGCCAGGTAAAAGAGGGTCAGCAATAGAAAGTTGCGCAGCTTCATCGCGCGGCAGACAGCAGGAAATTCAAAGTGTCCCGGGCGCTGGCGCTTGGCCGCTCCAGGGGCAACAGGTGTCCGGCCTGCGGATACAGTTGGCGACGGACAGATTTCGCTGCAGTCAGCTTTCGTTCGAAATCGGCGGCCAGCGCAACGGGCAATTGCGGGTTGTCCTCACCCCAAAGAATCAGCGCAGGGGCGGTAATGGCGGCGAGTAGGGAACCGGGGTCGCCGGTGCGGAACTGGCGCAGACGAGCCAGTTCCGCGCGCCGATTGCCGGCGCGGCGCCACATGTCGACGAAGCGGGTTTTGAGGCCGGTCGTCACGGCACGCTGGTCTGCGGCCATCCAGCTCAAGAAGCGCTGCAAGGCCTGCGGCGGGATCAGCGGCATGATGTGGTCTGCCCAGGCGGGTATCTCGCGGCCGCTGCGGCTGCTCTGGCGCTTGAGGCCGCCGGAGTTGATCAGCACCAGGGCCTGGGTGCGCTCGGGGGTGCGGGCCGCCAGGCTGAAGGCAATGTTGCCGCCCAGGCTGGACCCTACCAGGGCAAAGGCTTCGACTTGCAGTTGGGCGAGCAAGCCTTCCAGCAAGGCCACATCGCGTTCTACGGTGTAGCTGCCGCTGGGATCGGGCCCGGTCAGCCCGTGGCCGCTCAGGTCATAGCGCAGCACCCGGAAATGAGGGGTCAGTACCGGGATCCAGGCGTCCCACATGCCCATGTCCAGAAAATGGTTGTGGATCAGCACCACCAGTGGCGCTTGCGGCTGGGCGGATTCATGTAGGCGATAGCGTATCGCGACCCCATCCACCAGCGCGGTGCGCAGGTGCACATCGCCGTATTTTTGCTCCAGCTCCGACGCGGGAATATCGCCCCAGGCCCAGCAGGCATAAGCGCTGTAGCTGGCCAGGCTCACCGCCAGCAACAGCAGCAGACCAAGCAGAAATTTGCTCAACCCACGCAGCATCGTCAGCTCACGGCCAGACTTTCACGCACACAATCAATCATCGCCCGCTCCATGATGAAAGCCTTGGCCCTGACCGGATCGGCGGCGGTGTCCATCAACATTTTCTGGCGCTTGCTCTGGATATGTGGATCGGTGGATTCCATCAGCTTCTTGTTGTTGATGGTGTGCTCCTGGACGAAGCGCACGGCCAGCTCGCGGCGCTGGCGGTCGTAGTGTGCGAATTGGGCCTGATAATCGGCCCCGTCTTTGCAGATGGCGACCAGCTTGCCCGCCAGATTGTAGGCGTCGTGTATGCCGCCGTTCATGCCCATGCCGCCCAGCGGATTGTTGATGTGGCAGGCATCTCCGGCCAGCACCATGCGGCCGTTGCAATAGGTCTCGGAAACCCGCTGGTGCACCTTGTACAGCGTGCGGTGGCCGATGTCGTAATCATCGTTCTTGCGGTGGAGATGTTGTAGACGGGCTTGCACATGGGCATCGGACAGCACGCAGGCTTCTTCCTCGGCTGTTTTTGGCGTCACCGGGAAGAGCACCCGCCAGAGCTTTTCGGTACGCAGGATGACGCACCATTCATCCGGGTCGGCGACGTAGTTCACATAGGACAAATTGTCGAACACCTCTTCGAAGGGGAAGGAGGTGCTCACCACCAGGAATTTTTCGTCATAGGTGAAGCCGCCGAAGCCGATGCCGGCGGCCTTGCGCACGGCACTGCTGGCGCCGTCGGTGCCGACCAGGAATTGGCTGTGCAAGGTCTTGGGCCCATCTGGCGTACTGAGTTCTACGGCCACGCCATCAGCATTCTGGCTCGCGCCGACCACTTCATGAGCAAACAGGACCTGGGCTTGCGGGTACGCGCGCAATTTGGCATTGAGGATATGGGTCATTTCGTACTGCTCGAGCTGCAGGCGGTACGGGAAGGGGGTTTCGTCGGCGATCAGATTCATGTCGAACTCGGCGACTTCGCCGCTGCGTCGATCCCGGTACTGGTAACGGTCCACGATCAGGCCCTGGTCGATCATGTTTTGCGCTACGCCCAGCTCATTGAGCATTTCCAAAGACGGCGGGTGAAAGGTGGAAGCGCGTAAATCGCGGGGCAGTTGCGGACACTTTTCCAGCAGGATCACCGGCACATCGTGCTGGGCCAGATAGAGCGCGAGCACCGAGCCGCAGGGGCCTGCGCCGGCAATGATCACCGGCGCGCTCATGCCGCGCCCGCCATGGCCGCGTCGGCCGGTAAGCGGTCTGGCCGGCGGCGCTGTATGAGCGCCCAGGCAAAGACCAGCACATTG
The DNA here is from genome assembly GCA_041601225.1 of Oceanococcus sp. Classification (GTDB taxonomy): domain Bacteria; phylum Pseudomonadota; class Gammaproteobacteria; order Nevskiales; family Oceanococcaceae; genus JBFIIN01. The sequence goes on along the minus strand of JBFIIN010000277.1, from coordinate 384 downwards.
AAGCCGCCAAACATCACAAAGGGGGCGCTGGGGCCGATGTGGCGAAACAGCAGACCGCCGACGCTGGTGCCGATCAGAATGCCGACCGCGCCAGCGACGCCGAAGAAACCGATGATGACGCCGCGCAAGGCGACGGGGGCCTGCTGGCCGATCAGGGCCTGGCTGCTGACAAAGGCGCTGATTTCCGCAATGCCCATCAAGCCGAGCAAGCCGAAAACCCAGGGCGCGGTCGGATCGTCGACCATAAACAGGGCGAGATATACGGCTGCGGTCATGCCGCTCGCCACGGCAATGGCGGTTACGCGGCGGATGCGGTCACTCAGGAATCCCATCAACAGAGCGCCGAACAGGGCGCCGGTGACGATCACCAGAACGCGCGGCATG
>JBFIIN010000276.1:0-5293 GCA_041601225.1 Oceanococcus sp. | reverse complement strand
GCTCGCAAAGAGCGCACTCACGTCGCGGGCCTGGTCTATGGTCAGCATGCAGTCCGTATCCGGCGCGGTCCCTGCACAGTCGCCGCCCCAGTTCAAAACGCCCGCGCCCGCCCCGCTCAGACTGATGACGCTGCCCGGCGGGTAATCTTCGGTGCAGATTTCGCCGGAATTGCAAATCAGCTTGCCGCCATCCTGCACCATGCCGGATTCGCCGCTGACGGTCAGGGTCAGGCGGAAGGTGGCGGGAAAGCTGGCGCTGACGGTCCGGTCGGCATCCATCACCAGCTCGCAGGCGGCATTGTCCGCCGTCCCGGCGCAGTCACCGCCCCAGCTCAGATCGCCACCCGCGGTTTTCAGCAATTGCAGGTTGCTGCCCCTGGGGTAGCTCTGGCTGCAAGGCGAATCGTCCTGGGCACAGGAAAAACTGGCGCCGTCGCTGATTGCACCATTGCCGCTGATGCTGAGCTGCAATTGTGGATCGGGCAGGGGCGAGGCACTGGCCGTGGCCTGCCGATCGCCATCCATGACCAGATCGCAGTGGTTGCCGGCTTGACCGGCACAGGCGCCGCCCCAGCCGTCGAACTGGTGTCCGGGCTTGAGCGCGACACTCAGTCGTACGGGCGTGTCATCGTTGTACAACTCAGTGCAGTCCGTTGCCGGGTCTTCACCGTCACAGCTGATGCCGGTGGGCGTACTGGTCACGGTCAGCGCCCCGTTCGCAAGCACCGTCAGCCGTGGCTGCGCGCTGAAGGTGGCGGTTGCCGTTCGCGCGCCATCCATGCTGAGCTGGCATGGACCGACGCCCGCACAGTCGCCGGCCCAGGAGGCAAACTGCCAGGCCGGATTGGCGCTGGCGCGCAGTTCGACCAGGCTGCCGCTGGCATAGCTTTCACTGCAGTCTGAGCCAGCATCGTCACCATCACAGTTGATACCCGCCGGGGTGCTGGTCACCAGGCCGCTGCCAATGGCACTGACCGACAGCGCCTGCACATCGGGCTCAAATTGCGCGGTAGCTGAGCGTGGTTGTTGCATACCGAGGTTACACACCGTGCCCGCAGTGCCCGCGCAATCTCCGCTCCAGCCCGCGAAACGCTGGCCCGCCGCCGCGGTCGCGTTGAGGTTGACGCGGCTATTGCCCGCGAATTCGGCGGTGCAGGGGCTGGAATCCGTATTGCAGACGATGCCGGCCGGCTCGGTCGTCACCTCCCCGAGGCCATTGACCGACACGTTCAAGGCATGGTGCTGTAGGGTGAAGTGAGCGCTGATTGAGCGATCCAGTTGCATCGCCAGCTCACACACGGCGTTGTGGCCGGCCGCGGCGCAGTCGCCGTCCCAAAGCATGAATTCGAAACCGGGGTCGGCGATGGCCTGCACATTCACCACGCTGGCTGCCGAGTAGATCTCGCTGCAGTCGTTCCTCCCGGCAGCGCCTCCGCAGCTGATGCCTGGGCCGCTCACTGCACCCCCGCTGGGGTGGGCCACATCTAAGCGGCTGCTGCTGGGCGCTGCGGCAAACTCCGCCGACACCGCGTGATCCGTGTCCATGGTCAGTACACAGCTCGCGGGGGCGCCGGCGCAGTTGCCGTTCCAGGACACAAAGCGCTGGCCCTCGTCGGGGATGGCCCGTAGCGTGACCTTGCTGTTGCGCACAAAATCCGCGCCGCAGACCGCCCCGGCTAGCGGGCGACAATCTACACCGTCGGGCTCACTGTATACGCGGCCGTCGCCACCGACCCCAACACTCAGACGCCGCGTATCGACGCGGAACTCCGCCTCCACGAACAGGCTGGCCTGATCCGGGTGCAACCGACATTGCGCTGTGGCTCCGGCTGCAAAACAGGCGCCACTCCAGCCCGTAAACACCGACCCCGCCGCCGCTGTGGCGGTAAGGATCAGCTCGGCACCCTGCTCGAAAGAGCCACTGCAGCTTGGCGCATCCGGAGCGCTGCTGAGACAGTCGATACCCGCGGGCAGACTGCCCACCGCGCCATCCCCGGCGCCGAGGAGGCTGACGGACAGCTCCGCGGGCATGACCGCGAACTGCGCGCTCACCTGGCGTGGCGCATCGATGAGCAGGCTGCAGTCGGCCGCAGCGGCGGCGCTGGCGCAATCCGCGCCCCAGGCGACCAGCTGATGATTCGGCTGCGCCGTGGCGCTGAGGACGACGCTGCTGCCACTGTCAAAATCGGCGCTGCATACGCTGGCGTGACCGGCCACGGCGCTGCAATCTATGCCCGTTGGGCTGCTGGTGATCACGCCTTCTGGCACCGGGGTCACGGTCAGCGTATGCCGCCGGCGCGCGAAGGCTGCGGCCACGGCGCTGTCCTGTTCCAGGGTGATCTCGCACTGTGGCTCACTGCCGGTGCAAGCGCCGCTCCAGGTCACGAATTCATAATCGGTGTCTGCCGTGGCAAGCAAAGTGAGGATGCTGCTGGGTGCGGCCGAAGCGGCGCAGGCCTCGCCACCACCCGGCGCACAATTCAGTCCAGCCGCGGCGCTCACGATCCGCCCCTGGCCCGCGCTGACGCTGGCAAGCAGATCAAACGCGACCCGGCTGAAGCCGGCGTAAATGTTGCGGCGCGGCTGTGCGCGGCTGAGGCTGAAGCTGCAGTCTTCTTGCGCCGCGCCAGCGCAGTCACGTTGCCAGCCACTGAAGGCGAAATTGCGCGCGGGCTCTGCGTGCAGCGTCACCGGAAAGCCGAGGTCGTAGAGCGCCGCGCAATAGGGCTGGCCCAGACCGCAGTCCAGTTGCCCGGCGTCATCCAGCACGCGCCCGCCCGGCGCCGCGAAAGCGCTGACTTCGCCCGGATCGGCAAAGCGGGCGAGCACCACCCGGTCCTGTTCCAGGCTGATGTCACAGCGCGCTGTCGCGGTGCAGACCGTCACCCCGCTGGATAGCCAGTCCACCGCGATTGGGCCGTCGGCATCACGGGCTTGCAAGCTCACCGTCGTGCCCTCGCCAAGCACGGCATCGCAACCGGCACCGGCAGGGTCGCTGGAGGGGCAGTCGATACCCGCCGGGGTGGCGCCTATCGTGGCCGGATATAGCGGTGCCCGCACAAAACCGACGGTCAGGCGGTGAACGCAGCCGTCAAAGTGGTCCTCGGTCTCACCGCCAGGATGGATGCCGGTGCCGTCAAATTCTGGAATGGGTTCAATTGTGCCGGTCAGTCGCAGGACCTCGTCGGTCCAGGTCACATCCGGGAATTCGAAGGCGTCGCCGCGGCGGTGTGGCAGTTCGGCAGCGAAGTTCTGGATCACCCATTCGCCGGGGTCCGCGAAATCGCCGTCCGCGTTGTAGTCAATTACTGCGTTCAGATAGACCGGCCGCTCTCCGGCAAAATTGTTGATGCGAATCGTCAGGGGCTGCTCGCCGCAATCCAGCACGCCGTCATCGAACTCATCCTTGCCCACGGCCGCGGTTTCAAAATCAAACCACGGTCCCAGCCAGACCTGCTGCTGGCCGATCGCATCGGCGGGGTGGAATATGGGCGGGTAGATCGGCACCGGAACCTCACCGGGCAGGGGGGATGGCGCAATGCTGTGGTAATCGCCGAAATCCGCCGGCAGGCCGCTTCCATTACCGCCGCCCGCGCCCGAACCATCGCCAAAGAAGTCGGCCGGCGTGTAGTCCAGATTCCACCAGGAAAAATGCTGGGTGGAGAAACGCACGAACAGGCGGCCCGAATATTGGCCTTGACGAACAGCGGTCACCTGCTCTTCCATCAGCGGCACGCCGTCGGCATTGACCAGCACGCCACGCGGACTGCCATCCAGGTCTGGCTCGGCGCGCCAGAGCCCGGCCTCGCCATCGAAGGACAGGATGGGCAGATCGATCTGGCCATTGCCGGGCACCAGATCAATCAGATCCACCCATTGCCTGCGCTCGATTTCAAAGCGCACCGTCAGCGGCCTGTCGAATTCATTCAGCGCTTGGCCATCCGCGTCCACGGCAGACAGCCAGATGAAGCCGCCGGAGTTGAGCGGATTGCCCTCGGCGTCGGCGAAATCTCCAGGAAAGGCTGCGCGCCAGACATCGGGGTCGAAGCGTGTCACCCACAAGCCTTGCACGAGCTCCGGGACATCGGTGACCAGGACATCGCCTTGCATACTCGTCGCCGTCTGGCCATCGAAGCTCAGCGCCGCATGTTGCAGATTCGGCAGGACCAGAGGCGGAAAATCGAGCACGCGCTGGTCGGGCGCCAGGCCAAGGGGGCTGATCACCGTACCGCGCACGGGCGGCGCGCCCAGGGCATTGCTGGACCAGACGTCGGCGCGCAGGCGTTGCCCATGCAGACTGCTCCGGTCCTCCGCTGACAAGGCATAGTGACCCTGCGCATCACTCACGCCCGTAGCAATCAGGTCGCCGTCCAGTCGGCTGACCTCAACCCTGGCGCCAGGGACCGGCTGGCCGTCCGGCAGCTGAACCTGTCCGGACAGGGCAAGCGCAGTCGGCGACTGCGGACTGTTGCCCGCGTCGTCACAGGCCGTCAAGCCAGACAAGCCCAGAACCACAGCCACAACGGCGCTACGCGGAAATTGGAAATTCAAACAGATGCTGTTCATCGACCATCCAGGCAGTAGGAATCGGGGCGGCACGACTGCCATGCAGCCAGCCTATAAGCTCAACGCCGGGAAACGCCGGAAAACGGATCACGGTTTGGATTTCGCGCAGCCCCGGCATTCGCTGACTGCGCGCCGGTCGAGCCAGAGGATCGCCAGACCAAGCCCTAATGGGCCGCACAGGGTGACGCACTCCTAGCCCGGATTTTTCATGAACATGACACGCCCTCGCTTGATCTTTGAATCCACAGCGATTCTTGCGCAGTCGCCCAGAGGCCCTGCTATGCGCTCCTTCGCAAAAATTCCCGTGAATTCAAATCTCTGCGCGATCATCGCGCGCATTCACGAATGGTCCGGGCTAGCAGCCTGTCGGACTTGCCTTGATCTACTGCGATTTTCGCTCCGCGGCCGCTCTTTCCGGTATCTCTCCTCGAGTAGAACAACTATTCTCGTCGCAATCCCGAAAAGATCGCCTCACGACGTGAAAACCTCGCGACGTTCGGGCAAGTCCGACAGACTGCTAGTTCGCTCTGCCCGTATTTCCATTTACCTTAGTGAGTGGGCTTAGAGCAGGATGGGGGCCGGGAGGGTCAGGGCGCGCTGCCGCAGGCGTACGACCGGCCGGCGGTGCGTGGCCCACCGCGACAGCCGGCCCTCCCGCATCTGCAGAGGTAACCGTTTGGATTCGTGCTGCGTCGCGTGGCAAGGTTCCGTCGGTATTGAGCCTCGT
>JBFIIN010000275.1:0-5304 GCA_041601225.1 Oceanococcus sp. | reverse complement strand
GCTGGATGCGGTCACCGATCCGGCGACGGGTGATGTAGTTTGTCGTTCCGTGCTGGATGGCTCGGATCCAAACTGCGTGCCGTGGAATATCTTCACTACCGGCGCCGTGACCCAGGAGCAGACGGATTATCTGGTGTTGCCACTGTTTGCCCGCGGCACGACGGATCAGACCGTGGTTTCCGGCTATGTCACGGCCGATCTGGGCGAATACGGCGTGAAGTTGCCGGCCGCCAGCAATGGAGTGCAGGTGGTTCTGGGTTACGAGGATCGCGAGGAAAATCTGGATTTCAATCCGGATAACGGCTTCCGCGAAGGCGAGGGTGCCGGTCAGGGTGGGGCAACGGGCCCGGTCAGCGGCGGATACGATGTCGGCGAGTTCTTCTTCGAGGCGAGCATTCCGGTCGTTGAAGGCATGGCCTTCGTTGAAGAGTTGAAATTCGACCTGGCTTATCGCAATTCGGACTACTCTACCGGCATCACCACTGACACCTATGGATTGCGCGCTGGTTGGGCAATCAATTCAGACGTAAAGTTGCGCGCCAGCCTGCAGCGTGCGGTTCGCGCGGCCAATATTCAGGAGTTGTTCCTGCCGCAGGGCTTCAACCTGTTCGACATGAGTGCGGATCCCTGTGGCGGTCCGGTTGATGCGAATGGCGAGACCGCTGCTGGTCGCACCTTTGCGGAGTGTGAGTTGAGCGGTGTGACTGCGGCGCAGTTCGGCAATATTCCGAATTCGCCGGCCGAACAGTACAACTTCCTGCAGGGTGGCAATCCGAATTTGGATGCCGAGAAGGCTGATACCGTGTCCTTCGGTGTGATCTGGACGCCTGAGTTCGTCAATGGTCTGAGCTTGAGTCTGGACTACTACGACATTGAGATTGAACAGGGGATCAACAGCCTGAACCCGGAATTCATACTCAATGAATGTCTGGATGGCAATCAGGCGCAATGCAACAAGGTGAACCGAGGTGTCGCAGGAGACCTTTGGGTCGGGTCCGATGTCAACGCCAGCGGTCACATCATTGCGCTGCAGGATAACCTGGCCATCGAACGAGTCACGGGTTTCGATTTCGTTGCCGATTACACGATGTCGCTTGGCGACATGGGTAACCTCTCGTTCAACAACGTGCTGGGTTTGATTACGACCTGGGATCAGCAGGAACTTGCCGGCGCTCCGGTGGTTGACTGCAAGGGCAACTGGGGCGCAACTTGCGGCTTCCCGACCCCGGATCTGCAGAACAATTTCCGCACGACCTGGGATACGCCCTGGGATGTCACCGCAAGTGCGATGTGGCGGTATATCAGCGAAGTTAAGGATTTGAACGCGAATAACGTTGATCTGGGTGCCGTGAGCTATCTGGACATGGCTGCGGTGTGGGAGTTGAGCGAGGAGTTCAGCGCACGCATGGGTATCAATAATGTTCTGGATCGGGCGCCGCCGATCGCCGGTGGTAGTGCGGGCGCGGCGAATCAGGGTAACGGCAATGTGTTCCCTGGCATGTATGACGCTTTGGGTCGTTACTGGTTCATTGGACTCAGCCTGAACCTTTAATTCTCCACGCTAGTTGAGGCGGCAGCTGCCGTCTTTGAGGAGAGGCCGCCTTTGGGCGGCCTTTTCTTTTGGCGAACCGAAACTGGCGCCTGCCAGGCAATCCGTGCAGCCCTAATCGTCGATGCCAAATTTCTGCAATTTGGCCGCGTAGCGGGCCTTTATTTTGCTCTGATCGGCGTAAGCCAGCGCCTGCTCCAGGCTGCGCTTGGCTTGTTTCTGGTTGCCCGCTTGGCTGAACAGCAGGGCATTCAAAAAATGGAACTGGTGCTCCTCCTTTTTGAGACGCAAAGCTTTGTCGAGTGCATCCCGGGCCAGATTCCAGTTTTGCTTCCGATAGGCGGATAAGGCAATGCCATAGTGATAGTAGGGGTTGGCATCGCGGTAGCGTCGAACTTGATTATCGTAATAGCTCGCGAGTTCCGGGTTTCCCAGGTCCCGATGCAAGCGCGCGAGATTGACCAGAGCCGATTTTCCGGAAGGCTCATTGCGTAGAGCTTGGCGGTACGCCGAATCGGCGAATTCAGGATAACCATTGCGGGCGAACAAGGCGCCGAGGTTGACCCAGGGTGAACCGATCTCAGGATTGAGAAGAATTGCACGTTTGAAATAGGCAAATGCCGTCGGGCTATCGCCGTTGCGCATGGCTTCGACGCCGAGATTATTGAAGTACAGGGCGAAAGCGTGTTTGTCGCTGATCCGTTTGACCGGGTAGTTCCCCTGGAAGTCCTCGATATTGAAATCGACCACCTGATCGACTCCTGCCCGCGCACGTGAGCCGTTTTTGACGATGACATTGATATGTTTGTCCAGCATCACCCAGTCGCCTTGTGTGCTCCAGACGGGGGGGATATCGACGAGCTGGTAGCTGGCCTGCAATCCGGCCGCTCGGGCAAGCGCCACAAACAAGTTGGTGAACGAGAGGCAGTTGCCGATGCGGCGTTCAAACGCCTGTGCGGCCGTGACGGTGACCTCAAGGTCGTACTCCAGGCTGAGATAGCCTTCGTCAATCATGCCCTTGAGCAGCTGCCGAAGGCGCGTATAAGCGCTGGCGTCGGCTGAAACCCGCCGGTTCAGAAACTCGCGCATGGGCGGTGACAGCGAAAGAATATCAGCCTGCTCGCTCCGGATTTGCGGCAAAGCTGAGCCAAACAGCGCGGCCTGGCTCAGGAGCTCAGCGGGCCGCTTGGTCTGAAATGGAGCGTGCGGTGCGCGGTTGGCGCAGCCGGATATTCCGAATACGCAAAGCAAAAGGAGAGCGCTTGCGGTCCTCAGGGTGCCAGTACAGCTCAGTTTCCGTTGCATGCGCCGAATCGGGAAGTGCGCCGGACTCAAGCTTAGCTCAGGTCCACCCGAGCTTGCTGTCGCTGAAGCTAGCTCAACTTCGGATAGCGATCAATATAGGTTTGGAGATCCGGCATCGCGGCAGCGAAAAAATCTTGGTAATTAGCCCAACGACCGACGGCACGATTGCTAATGGCCTCCGTGACGCGGGCGTAACTCGGCGTGCCGATGCGGCCTCGTGAGCGGGCGTGCGCGGCATAATCGCTGACTGCGTCGTGCCAGGGCAGTCCGAGAAAATCAAGAATTTGCTGGGTCTGGCCGCTGTGCTCGGCGACGAATTTTTCATAGTACAAGCAATGCAGCTGAGGCTTCAGGATTGCGGCTTGATCATCCCAGAACTCAAAAGCCTGGGCATAGAGGGTCGCGGCGTCAGCCAGCGACCAGAACCCCACTGTGCCCTGGTTGATGCGGAAATCCTGCATGAAGCAGCTCAGACAGACGTCGGCGGGATGCCGCAGGCACAGGATGAAGCGGGCGTCGGGAAACACGCGTTTGATGAGCGGCAGGCGCAGCATGTTGAAGGGATATTTGTCGACCAGCACGGTGCCGGTTTCGCGCTCCAGACACTGGTTCACCGTGTTCCAGTAGCTGAGCTGCAGATCGTTGAGTTGCTGCGCGGTCAGCTGGTCAAACTGGTCGTAGGACTCGATGCCATTGTGTGCCAATAGCCGGGCCATGGATTCCACGGCGGGCTGCTCGTTGAGAACCTGAATCTGCGGATGGGCGTCCAGGGTTTGATCCAGCAAGGTGGTTCCGGAGCGAGGGAATCCCACGATAAAGACGGGGGCGGGCTGTTCGGTCGGGGTCGTGACCCGACTCCAGTCGCGGGCCTGTTCGCGGCTGACGCGTTGCCGGGTCAGGCGTTCCATGACGCCGGCGTCAAGTCCTGGATTGAGCTTGCGCCAGTAGCCGCGGGCCAGCGCGTTGGCTTCCGAGAACTGCCGGTAGGCCTGGGCGTATTCACCCAGGCCGTCGAGCACGCGGCCGCGCTCAAATTTGAATTGCGAGACCAGCCGGGGGTGGGCGGCGTCAAGCTCAGCCTGATCCAGAGCCAGAGCCGCGCCGGCCAGATCGCCCGCCCGGCGGCGTAGCCGGGAATCAATGAGTATGAATAGCAGTTCACCACGCGCGGCCTGGGGTACGGCATCCAGTTCGGCCCGTGCCTGTTCCAGCTGATTCTGCTGTTCGAACAGGTCGGCGCGATTGATGCGCGCGGCGGAATGGGCCTGATCATGGCTCAGGGCGCGGGCGAATGCCCGTTTCGCAAACTCGAGTTCGTCTATGCGCAGACAGGCCAGACCGATGTGATTCCATTCGTCGGCGTTGGGTTCGGGCATGGTTGCGATCTGGCCGAGTACGCTGCGGGTCTCCCGCGCATCGCCCAGTTCGGCCAGGCAGCGGGCGCGCAGAGCCGCGGCTTCCGTCAATTCTGGCTGGGCATGCAGGGCATGCTGAAAGTGGGTGGCGGCCTGGTGGTAGCGCTGCTCGCGGTACAGGGCAATTGCCAGGTTGTGGTGGGCTTGCGCGCTGATGGGAGCGAGTTCGACCGCGGCCTCCAGGGTCTGGATTGCCGCGGCCAGGTCGCCGCTGTCCATGAGCGCGCAGCCGTGGTTGACGGCGAGATTCGCGTCGCCGGGTGCAAGCCGACGCAGGCGCTCGAACAACTCCAGCGCTTCTGGCCACTGCTGGCGGGCCGCGCGCGTGAGGGCCATAAGCTGCAGGGCGGCGAAGTTTTCAGGATCGGCGCTGAGCAGGGCTGTCAGCAGCCGGTGAGCCCGGTCCAGGTCGCCGGAAATGAAGGCTTGATGGGCCTGCGGGACGGAGATTTCCTCGCTCACTTTTGCGCCTCGACGAACAGCGAAAACTGCTGATTGTCGTACTGCGCGCCGGCGACCGCGCTATGCGCGTCGATTTGCAGTTCGGGATCTGCGCTGTCCTGAAAGGCGGAACGCTGAACCGATTGGAATCCCGCGGCTTTGAGCAGGCGCTCCAGGGTTTCGAAGTCGTAAGCGTACTTGTGATTGTGAAAAAACTCGCCCGGATCGGGGCCTGCGCCCGCGTAGGACAAGAATTGCTCCAGCGGGGTGCGGTCCGGATCGCTGCTGGGCCACAGCCGGCTGCGCGCCGCGAAAAACTCGGCATCGCCGTCTGCGTAGGCCCGCAGACATAATTCGATGTCCGGTACCACCAGGCGCAGGCGACCGTCGACAGCCAGCACGCGATGGCATTCCATCAGAAACGCCAGGGCCGGGCCGGGATAGAACAGATGCTCCAGCACATGGCTGGCATAAATTCGCGCCTGAGATCCCGTGTCGAAGGGCAGGCCGCGATTGATATTCAGGCGCAGGTCGGAGGGGCCGGCATCGATATTGATCCAGCCATCAAGGCGGCGCTCGCCGGAGCCGACATTG
>JBFIIN010000274.1:0-5338 GCA_041601225.1 Oceanococcus sp. | reverse complement strand
CCTTGTTTTACTCAATACCTGGTCTCTGGGAGATCAGGGTTGCTTCACGATCATCCCGAAACGAGCCATTCGGTGAGCCACGCAGCCTTTCTAGCGCATTTCCCGGCACACGCCTAAGTCGCGATCCGGACGTTAACTTTTTCCCGTCGATATCGCATGACTGGCCAGACCGGACGGCGCGTCGACGAGTCGGCGCAGTACCTGAGCCTGCCGCGGCGCCCGTTTCAGGCTATCGGGGTCCGTGGCTTTGCCCGTGGCACTCAGCGCCCAGATGGGGACTTCGCGAAGCTGCGCAGGGCGCGACTGGCGCAGCAATTTGGGTAACGCGGTCGCGACCACCTGGCCGAGTGGATGATGATAATAGCCCGCCGCGAAGCGCAGCAATTTCAGGATCGCTGGGGTCAGCAGGGGCCGTTCATCCAGAATCCGGCTGGCGGCTCGCAAGCTTTCGGCGGGGATTTCACTGCCCGCCGCCGTGCCGATCAGTACGCCGCTGAGTTGGCGCCGACCGAAGGGGACCTCGATGCGGCAGCCGGGACGCGGCGCGGAGGTGCCAGGCACCGGGAGGTAGTCGTAGAGATCTCCGCGTGGAACCGGCAAAGCAATGCGCCAGACGCCCTCGTTCATGCGTCAACCAAATTCCGAAACGGGCGTTGAAAAGGGTACAGTTCGACAATGGAGCGCGGCATGAACGGCAAGATTATCCTGACTGCGGCAATGATGAATTGCACGTCAGCGTATGCGGACCACAAACGCGAGCGGGCGGGGCGTCACCATACCCCTTGCAGCGGGTAGGCAGCTAGCGCGTGGCGGCAGCGAATCGTGACGAGCTCAACCGCTTCTTGGCCAGCGTTGAACGCCAGGCACTGCGCATCGCCGAAATCAACCTGGGCAATCGGGACGATGCCCTGGATGCGGTTCAGGACGCGATGCTCAAGCTCGCCACCCGCTACGCCAAGCGCCCCGGCAGCGAATGGAAGCCGCTTTTCTATCGCATTCTCAACAATAGAATTACCGATACCCACCGTCAGCGTACGCGGAGCCGAAAGGTATTTCAGCCGCCCAGGTCGAGCTTTGATGAGGATTGGCAGCCAGAAGCGCAGGCCCCGGCCAGCGTGCAGCCGCAGGGGCAGCTGGAGCGGCGGGCGGCCATGGAGCGTCTGGATAGTGCATTGGCTGAGCTGCCCATGCGTCAGCGGCAAGTGTTCTTGCTCAGGATCTGGGAAGGCTTGGATGTGGCGCAAACGGCGCGGGCCGTGGGATGTGGCAGTGGCAGTGTCAAAACTCACTTATCCCGCGCCATGGCGGCCTTGCGCGGCAAGTTGCAGGAGAATTGGCCATGAATGATGACCGACTGGTTGGCGATCTTCGGCAGGTGCTGGATGACAGTGCCGCGGAGTTGGACGAACTGACGCTGGCGGGTTTGAAAGCGGCCCGTTTGCGCGCCCTGGATGCCACCCACGCCAGACCTGGTTACGGGCGTTGGCCCTGGCTGGCCGGTGCCTTGGCCAGCGTGATCGCGGTCGCGCTGGTATTGACGGAGCCGGAGGCCGGGCGTGACGCTGAGCCGGCGACTATGGCGGCGGTTGCCGAGCCGGCCTTGCCGGTGGATGATCTGGAATTGATGTCAGAACTGGATTTTGTAATCTGGCTGGCGGAAACCGAGACAACATTGTAAATCTTATGAGAAAGAAGACCTGGCTGAAGACTGGGTGGCTCGCCCTGAGTCTGGCAGCGGTCGTGCCCTGGGCGCACGGGCAGGCTGCGCCGAGCTGGCAGAGTTTGTCCTCCGCGCAGCAGGAAGCCTTTTCGCAGATGCGCCAGGAGTGGGACGAACTGCCTCCCGAGCGCCGCCTCAAGCTGCTGCAGGGATATTCACGCTGGCAGAATATGTCGCCGGAACAGCGTTCCAGGGCGCGCGAGGAATACAAGAAGTCCCGGAAGGCCCAGCAGGCGCAATGACGCGGCTTAGCAGATCCACGATGGATTGCCGCGCTTGACCCGTCCGGAGGGGTTCAGAAATCCCGCCAGAGCAATCCAGGCCGGTGCCAACACCAGCGACAGGGCGATAACCGCCACCGTAAGCTGATAGGCAAAGCCGGTAATCATGCCCACCTGCAGCCCGAATGCCGCCAGCAGGAAGCTGAATTCACCGATCTGGGAGAGCAGGGCGCCAGCGTAGACGCTATGCCCCCAGGACTCGCCAAGCATATGAAACATTCCGGCGTTGATCAGCCAGTTGGTGGCCAGGACCAGCCCAACGACGCTCAGAATGAGCCCCCAGTGGTCGCCGGCATACTGCAGATCCACCAGGCTGCCCACTGAAACAAAGAACACTGCGACGAAGACCACCCGCAGGGGCTCCAGACGGTTCTGTACCCAGCTGGTTTCGCGCGCAACCCCGATCAGCATGCCGGCCATGAATGCCCCCAGGGCGCTGGAAAGGCCAAACAGCCCCATCAGGAAAGCCAAACCCAGGCACATGACCAGGGCGGCGAACACCTGCATTTCGTGATCGGCGCGCAAGCGTGCGCCCAGAGGAATGCGCACGCGACCGGCGCGGGTCAGCCACCACAGCATCAGCCCGATAAAGACCACGCCAGCCCCTTGCAGTCCCAGTGCCTTGGGGTTGACCGGGCCACCCGCCATCAGCCCGATGATGATGAGCATGGGAATGATGGCGAGATCCTGCGCCAGCAGCACGCCAACCACATCCTGGCCGACCCGGGTCTGTAATTCCCCCCGTTCGTGCAAATAGGTCAGCACGATGGCTGTGCTGGACAGGCTGATTACAAAGCCCATGAGGACGATGCGATTCATGGGCCAGCCCAATGCGGTGCCGATCACCGCCATCACCGCCACGCTGGCCCCGATCTGCACCAAAGTGCCGAGAATCGTGATTCGCCAGTTCTCGATCAGCCGTCGCGGCGACACTTTCATGCCGACGAAGAACAGCAACAGGATGACGCCGAAATCACCCACCCGCTGCAGCGTGGCGATATCCGTGACCAGGGCGATTCCGTGTGGGCCTAGCAGCATGCCGGCCAGCAGATAGCCCACCACATGCGGTTGGCGCAAAATGCGCATCATCAGGCCGACGCCCAGCAGGACCAGGCTGGCCACGACTAGCTGCAGTATGAGTGGATCGTGATGCATGCCGCTCTCTGGCGTGAGCTTATACATTGGCCTACGGTAACGAACATGATCGCACAGCCCAAGCTGCCGAGAATCATCGCCCATCGCGGCGCATCCTATGCGCGGCCCGAAAACACCGCAGCGGCCTTCGACTTGGCGCTGGCGGAGGCCTGTGACGGAATTGAGCTGGATCTGCAGCTCACCCGTGACGATCAGGTGGTGGTCTTCCATGACAAGACGCTGTCGATGCTGGGATTGAAGCACCGACGAATTGGCCAATATCGACGTGGGGAACTGGACGAGATCGATGCGGGCGCGTGGTTCTCCCCCGAGTTTGCCGGCGAACGGGTCCTCGACCTGGAGACCGTACTGGATCGTTATGGGGGTCAGACCGATCTTTACCTGGAAATCAAGCCGGTCGGCGAGCTACGCCGACCTGAGCGGGCCCAGCGCCTCGCCCGGCGGGTCGCGGAGGCGGTGGCGGCGCACCCCTGTCACCACCGCGTGTACCTGCTGTCCTTCAGCGCACTGGTGCTGGCCGAAGTGGAAATCTGCGGCCAGGGGCTGCGTCGCGTGCGGAATCTTGAGCATCCCTCCGACCTGGAGACCATGAGCGAACAGGAGTTGGGCAGGCTCTACGGCGTCTGCGTCGATATTCGCCATTTCTGGCCCGACGATGTTGCGCGTGCCCATAATGCAGCCAGGCACTTACTTGCGTATACCTGCGACGAACCCAAACATTTGCGCATGGCCATGCAGCTGGATGTTTCGGCGGTCATTACCAATCGACCGGCAGCCAGTCGTGCGCGGCTGACCAAGATGGCCGGCCTGCCCGGCTAAGGGCGCGGCAGCAGTTCGCCGCAATCGGCGCTGAAGCGCAGCTCCTGCCAAACCGGTGGGGTTTCTGCGTCCTGAGCCGCCCAGGAAATCCAGTGGCCGATATCGAGCCGACTGCCGAACCGCCAACCATGGTCATCTTCGAGCTCCGGTCGCCGGCCGCGTATGCACGGGCCGCGCAGGGAGAATTCGGTGGCTGCAAGCCCGCCCCCAATACCAAGCCCCAAGCCCTTGAGCCAGGCTTCTTTCAAAGTCCAGAGCTGAAGCCAATAATCCTGTTGAGCGGACTCGTCGAGATCTTTGCCCAGGTGCCGCTCGGCGGGACTGAGCGCATGCGCGCTCAAGCGCGACCAGACCACCCGGCGCGCGCGGGCTTCCACATCAATCCCGACGGCGCTCAGGCGACTGCTGATAAAGACCGCGCACCCCTGCGTATGCGCCAGATTGAAATGCAGCCCCGCGCCCGGTAGAGCCGGCTTGCCATGCGCGCCGATTGCAAAATCGGCATCTGCCGGAACTTCACCCAACTCCTGCGCCAGGCACCAGTTCTGCAGCGCATAAGCCACCGCACGTCCGCCGCGCCGATTGGTCAGGCCGATGCGCTCTACGCGCTGCCGCTGCGCGTGCGTCAACAGGCTCAGAACGGCCGGCAAAGTTTCCGGAGTCAGCGCGGCACGCAGAACCCGAATGCCTAGCGCCGAAATCAGGTGTTTTCCTTGACCCCGGTGATGAACTGCGCGCAAACCTTTTGCGCATCGCCGTAGACCATGCGCGTGTTCTCGGCGAAGAACAGTTCGTTCTGGATGCCGGAAAAGCCGGTGCCCTGGCCGCGCTTGATCACGAAGCATTGACGGGCCAGATCCACATTCAGGATCGGCATGCCGTAGATCGGACTGGTCTTGTTGGTCTTGGCCGCCGGGTTCACGACGTCGTTGGCGCCGATGACCAGCGCCACATCGGTGGTGGCGAATTCTTCGTTGATATCTTCCAGATCTTCGATGATGTCGTAGGGCACGCCGGCTTCGGCCAGCAGCACGTTCATGTGGCCGGGCATGCGACCCGCCACCGGGTGAATTGCGAATTTCACCTCGACATCCTGGCCGCGCAACTGCTGCACAAACTCCCACAGCTTGTGCTGGGCCTGAGCCACGGCCATGCCGTAGCCCGGCACGATGATAACTTTGCCGGCATAGGCCATAGCCACCGCGGCGTCGGTGGCGGACGATTCGATCATCTCGCCCTGAGGCCCATCGCCCGCAGCCTGGGTCGTCGTGCCAAAGCCGGAGAACAGCACGTTGGACACCGAACGGTTCATGGCTTTGGCCATCAGCAAGGTCAGCAAGGTGCCGGCCGCGCCCACCACCAT
>JBFIIN010000273.1:0-5344 GCA_041601225.1 Oceanococcus sp. | reverse complement strand
GCAATTCCTGGGGTCGACGCATGTCAGGCCACGCGCGGAGTCGGTGGCTGTTGGCGCGGAGCCTGCGGCCGCCTGATATTGCGTGGCGGCGACAAGGCCGCCATGACGTTTTTCTCACGCCTTTTTTCCGATTCTGTCCGCAGTTCCGGGACCTGCGACCCTAACCCCGCAGGTTCTGGCCTCGACAGACAGACAGGCAGGAAATGGCGATATGCGTGTACTCATTACCGGCGGTGCGGGTTTTATCGGATCGCATCTCTGTGATCTGCATTTGGCGCAAGGCGATCAGGTTCATGTGGTTGATGACCTGAGTACTGGCCGTATCTCCAATCTTGAGCAGCACGCCGACAACCCTCTATTCACCATGGATGTGGAAGATGTCAGCCTGTGGGCGGGCATCGGTAGCGCAGTTGCCCGCGCGGATCGGGTTTACCACCTGGCAGCCATCGTTGGTGTACGGCGGGTATTGCAGGATCCGCTGCGCACCATGGAGGTCAACTCCAAAGCCACGCGCCGCGTGCTGGAAGCCGCGGAGCAGGCAGAGCAGCCGCCGACCATACTCATTGCGTCCAGCTCGGAAGTTTACGGGTTCAATCGACATAGCCAGTTTCGCGAGAACGGCAGTCTGGTCATGCATTCAGGCAATTATGATCGCTGGTGCTATGCCCTGGCCAAGATGTCCGACGAAGCCATGGCTTCAATAATCAGCAAGCGCAGTGGTCTGGCCACCGTGACCGTGCGCCTGTTCAACACCATCGGTCCACGCCAACTCGGGAATTACGGCATGGTCCTGCCCAATTTTGTCCGCCAGGCGGTTGCCAATACCCCGCTAACGGTTTTTGGCGATGGCAATCAGATTCGATCTTTCGTCGACGTTCGCGACACGGTTCGCGCGCTCAAATTGTTGCTGGACGAACCCCGCGCCAGTGGGCGCATCGTGAATGTCGGCCAGGAACAGCAGATCACGATCGAGGATCTGGCGAAACTGGTGATTGCGCGCGCGGACAGCCAGTCATCGATCCTGAAGCTGAGCTACAAGGCCGCCTACGGCGCCAGTTATCGCGATATCGGTCACCGCTCTCCGCGTTTGCGCCTGCTGCGCGCGCTGACCGGTTTCAAGCACGAATGGTCGCTGGAACGCAGCATCGATGAATTGATCGCCAACGAGCGTCAACGGCACGCGCAGCCCCTGGTTGTGGAGGGCGTGCGCCGCGCCCGGCACGCGGCTTAGGGGTCCATCCAACTCGTAAGGCGCGGCCCATGGCAACCATGCCCTACTTCGTGATCAGCCCCAGCACCGTGCTGGGACTGATTGGTTTGCTGAAGGGGCCCAAGCCCGTACCGCCCAGCGTGAACCCGGCCTGGCGCGATCTGAAAGTGGACGTTTTTATTCCGGCCCGCAACGAGGCCCAGGGCATCGGCCTGTGCCTGGCCTCCTTGCTGCGACAAACCCTGACGCCGCATTCCGTCACCGTCATCGATGACAACAGCAGCGATGGCACCGCGGATATTGCTCACGCCTTCTGCGAGGCCAACGGCGTTACGCTGCGGATCGTGCGCCGCGGGCAGGCCATGGGCAAGACCGTGGGTTTGCGGCGCGGGGCCGAGGAGGCGGATGGCGACATCGAGTTTGTGCTGGATGCCGATACCATACTGGAGAGTCCGAATTATCTGGAACGCCTGGTCGAGGAACTCTACCGGGTGCCGGGCATCGCCACGGCCAGCGGCGTGGTGATGCCACTGCGCGAGCGAGACATCAAGGCCGCGGGCGGCTGGCCCGAGGTGCGGGCCTGGCGGGCCCGCCTGCCCCAGGGAGGACGTCAGCATCGGGCCTGGTGGCACCGCGCCCTGCGGGCGATGACCGTGATGTATCGCGAGGCTTTGTATTACTTCATTCAGCGGATCATTTACCGCGGCGAGCAGGACTTGTTTGGCTCGATCAACAGCCCGATTGGTTGTGGCGTGGCCTATCGTCGCGAATACCTCAAAACAACCATTGGCGAGTTGGCTCAGCGCTATGGCGAGAATATGACGACTTCGGAGGACATCTTTTTTGGCTTGTCCTTCATCGATCGGGGCTATCGCAATATCCAGGTTTACGACGTCACGATGCGCTCGACTGAGCCGGAACTCCAATATCTGCCCAGGCAACTGTTCCTGTGGTCCTCGGCCTGGTTGCAATCGCTTTGGTACATGCCGCAATTGCTGCTCAGCCCGTTTTTGGCGAACAAACGTCGAGAGCAGCGTAAGCAGCAAAATAAGCACGCCAACCAGCGCAAGGTTGAAGACCCCTATCGCTGGACATGGGGGCAGGTGCATTCCAAGCGCTTCGGTCGGCCCATAGGCTGGGCAATCTTTGCGCAAATTCTGGAAAAAGTGACCTTCCCGCTGGCGCTGATATTGATGATCGTCATGCAGTGGTGGGAGGCTTTGGCGGTCACCGTGGCGGCCGAAGCCCTGTTGTTTGTATTGCTGATGACCGTATTCGGAAAAGAAGAGAAATTTCTTTTCATACTCAAGGGCTTGGCCGCTACGCCGGTGCGCTATTTGTCGATCGTGTTTGATCTGGTGACCTTCACCCGCTTCGCTTTTGATGTGGGTTCCAGGCGTCAGTCGCACTGGAGGAAATGATGCGCTGGCTCATCCTGTGGTTCGCGCTTGTGGGTGCCGCGCCGGTGTGGGCTGGCGAGCTGGATGAGGTGGTTGCCGCCGAAATGGCAGGTGACTGGTCATTGGCAAGCCAGTTGCTGAATGAGCGATTGGCACAGCAGCCGGACCGGCGTGATCTATGGCTGCGCCTATCGCAAGTCCATGCGGCAGCGGGTGAACCCCAGGCGGCCGCGGCAGCCGTATTGGCAGCGGCCGCGCTACCGCCGCCGGACGCGCAACTTTATGCCGAGGCCGCGCGTGCGCTGGCTGTCGCCGAGCAACCCCTGCAGGCTTTGGCCCAGATGCAGGAGGCCCTGCGGCTGGCGCCGGAAAATCCGGACTACGCCTTGGCTTTGGTGGATTTGGCAAACTGGGCGGGGCGCTATGACTTAGCTGAGGCGCAGCTGCGGGTGATGTTGGCGAAAAATCCGCAAACCTCGGCGCTGCCCACTCGACTGGGGCAAGTGCTGACCTGGCAATGGCGACTCAATCAGGCCGCGGAGGTCTTGACGGAACGACTCAAGTCCGAGCCGGCGGATATTGAAGCCGCGCTAATTTTGACACGCGTTCAGGTATGGCGAGGAAATTATTCCGCGGCACAGGCCGCGATAGAGAGCTACCGTGAACACGGCGGTGAGGAAGCCGTTTGGCGCGGCGAAGCTGGCATGATCCTGGCTGCGGCGGATCGCCCGCTGGCGGCCCTGGACGTGTTGGCGCCGCTGCAGGAAAACCAGACTGACAATTACCGGAGCCTCATGGCGCGCAGTTTGGCGCTACATCGTGCGCGGCGCTTTCAGCGTGCTCAGACCGAACTTGGCCAGTTGGTCGCGATACGGCCGGACGGCTTGGAAACCGTGGGACTGATTCGGCAACTGGCCATGGCGCGGCGGCCTTATGTGGAATTGGCCAGCCAGCGCTCGCAAGATTCGGACGACATTGCTATCTGGACCAATCGCCTGCGCCTCCGCCTGCATCCGGGTCTGCACACCCAGGTTTTCGGGCTGCTGGGCTGGGAACAAGTTGATGCCGATCAAGGCAGCCCTTTCGTGGCCCAGCTTGGCGATACGGGGCGCGAACTGCTGCGTGGCATGCTCGGCATAGAGCAAGATCTGGGTGCCGCAGCCGGTTTGCGTCTGGAGGCCGGCACGCTGAAAATTGAGGATGGCAGCAGTGAAACTGTGGGGCTCGTCGAATTGCGCTGGCGTCCCAGCGATGCCTTGCGGATCCGGCTGAGAGGGCAGCGCGATGTCTTTGCGGTGTCGCCGCGGGCCGCAGAGCTGGGGATTATGCAGGACGAAATCTATCTGCAATTGGCCGTTGCGCCGGATTTCAACTGGCGTTTGCAGGCGGAATTCGCGCTCGGGGAATTCTCGGACGACAACGCCAAATGGAATGGGCGACTCACGGCGACACGGGCGGTGATACGTCGCCAACGTTGGCAGGGTGATCTCGGTCTATCGGCCAGCTATACCCATTTCGATCAAAACCTGGAAAACGGCTATTACGATCCCGATCGATTTGAGAGCTATATGCTGGTTATGCACAACTATTTTGGCTTTTCAGAAAATCGCGGTCTCAGCTTGTCGGCGACTGCGGGGGTTCAGCGCGACGAAGCCATGGACGCCTACAACCCAGCGGCCGGCCTGAGCGGCGAAGCAACTCTGGGAATCTGGCAGGACACCCTATTCAAACTGCGCTTTTCGGCCAGTTATGGGGTCTCGGATGTCGGCGACAATTATCTTGCCGCCTATCTTGGCTTGTTGCTGCGTTGGCGCTTCGATTAAGCGAGCGCGATAACGCCCGTGAGCCAGAAGCCACTCAATAAGTGATTCCCCAGGGTCAAACGGATGACCCGTGGGAGCTGATCGCGTAGCCGCGTCGCGCGATCCGCGGCCAGCAAGGCCGCGGCGATCAAGCCCAGAAAGCCCAGCGGCAGCACCACGGCGGTATGGCGTATAAACCCGAGATCTCCCGCGACAAACAGCAGGATGATGGCCAGGCATAGACATAGGAAGTACAAGGCCAGAGTGAGCTCGGGGCCGAGCCGCACGGCCAGGGTCCGTTTGCCGCTGGCTGCGTCGGCAGTGATGTCGGGAATTTCGTTGACGATGAGTACCGCTGCAATCCACAGGCCCACCGGTAGCGAGAGCAGCAAAGCCGCAGGATCCCAGATCGCGCTTTGCAGCCAAGCGGCTCCGATTACGGGCAGGGCGCCAAAGCCCAGACCCACGGCCAATTCGCCGACACCGCGGCTGGCTAGAGCGATGGGCGGGGCGGAATAGGCAAAGCCCAGTGCCAGGCCGGCCAAGCCGAGGCCGATGATCGGCCAGCCGGCACGGACTGCCAGAACCAGGCCCAGGGCCATGCCCGTCAGGGTGAGCGTCACGCCCCAGCCGAACATCTGGCGCAGATTCAGATCGCCGTTCTGGATCATGCGCGAGCCGCCGGTAAAGGGTGATATGCGCTCGCTGTTGATCCGGTCGGTGCCGTTGAGGTCATCAAACACATCGTTAAACACGTTCACCGCGGCGTGGATGCAGGCCATGGCCAGCAGCGCGATGCTGAAGTTCAGCAGATCAATCTGTGCGCCCTGGCGCGCGCCCCAGGCGCTACCGACCAGGATTGGTACCAGTGAGGCCGTGAGAAAGGCGGGGCGGGTTGCGGCCAGATGCAGGCCTAGCCGATCACTGGGTGG
>JBFIIN010000272.1:0-5349 GCA_041601225.1 Oceanococcus sp. | reverse complement strand
GGCGGGACATGCGGCGGGCGGGGCGATCCCCCACATCGTTCACCTCGATCATCTCGTCGGCTTCGAGCAGCTCCGGCAACACGCAGCCGTGCTGAATCTTGATCTCTTCGGCGTGCTTGGGCGGCGTGCGCAGAGCCACCGCAATGTCGTTGGACACGTGGTCTCCGCCAATCGGTATGACTGCGGTATGCCGGATGGAACCGCCCTCGAACACGGCGATATCCGATGTCCCGCCGCCGATATCCACCAGGCAGACACCCAGTTCCTTCTCATCCTCCATGAGCACTGCGTAACTCGAAGCCAGTTGTTCCAGGATCAACTTGTCGACCTGCAGTTCGCAGCGCTCGATACACTTGGCGATGTTCTGCGCCGCGCTGACGCTGCCCGTGACCATGTGCACACGCGCTTCCAGACGCACGCCGGACATCCCGACCGGCTCCTGGATTCCGCCCTGGTCATCGACGATGAATTCCTGAGGCAACACGTGCAAAAGCTTCTGATCGGCGGGAATTGCCACCGCGCAGGCCGCATCTATGACCCGGTCGACATCCAATTGCGAAACTTCGCGGTTGCGCACCGCGACGATGCCGTGAGAATTCAGGCTCCGGACATGACTGCCGGAAATACCGGCATACACCGATTGGATGCGGCAGCCCGCCATGAGCTCCGCTTCCTCGACGGCACGCTTTATCGACTGCACCGTGACTTCGATGTTGACGACCACACCTTTCTTCAGGCCGCGTGAAGGGTGCGTACCCAGGCCAATGACCTCGATATGCCCGTCGTTATCGACCTCGCCAACGATGGCGGCAATCTTTGAGGTACCAACGTCCAGTCCGACGATCAAATTGCGATCGGCCCGCTTGCTCATGGGTTTGTTTCCTTCTCCGGCCGCTGCCAACCGACAGCAAAACCGTTGCGATAACGAAGATCGATGTGCGTGACCGTGCGGATGCGCGGACGCAGTACGGGGAGTGCAACTTCGGCCAGGCGTTGGACGCGATCGGCCAGATCTTCCCGGCCCAGCTCCGCCACGACTGAAAAGCCATCCAGCTCCAGACTCAGGCGAAGATCACCCGCCGGACTGAGTTCCCAGCCACGCAATCCGGCCTCAGCGCGCCTCAGAATCGTCTGCACGCGGGGCAAATCCCGGGCGACGCGCGCCGCATCCGCGGGCCCGGCGTCAATGCGCACAACTTCCACGCCGGGAACCGGCGGATACGCGCTGGCGACCAAGACACCGGCGCGGGTGAGCACGGCCGCGTCGCCCCACCGCGCCAGCGGCTCATGCGCCTTTATACGCACCGCGATGCGGTCGGGCCACAGCCGTTCAACGTCCGCGCTTCGCACCCAGGGCAACTCGGCCAGCCGAAGCTCGAGCAGATCGGGATCCAGGCTGAAGAAGCCGGCGCGCAAATAGGGCTCGACGAGAGCCTGGACGCCCCGCGGATCGACATGCTCCAGTTCGCCATATAGCTCCACGGTCAGGGGTCGCGCACCCACTTCCGCCAGCGCGAAACCCACCAGGCCGGCGAGCAGCAGGGCGGCGCCCAGCCCGAGTCCCGCCTCACCACGGGGCACGAGCGCCAGACTGGCGGCGGACGCCGTCATGGCGCGCTCCGGGACGGCAGACTGGTCTGCAGAATCTGCCACATCAATCCGGGACCATCGATGCCCGCCTGGGCAGCTGCCATGGGCACCAGGCTGTGCGAAGTCAGGCCGGGCACGGTATTGACCTCCAGCAACCAAGGCTGACCGTCGCTGTCGAGCAAAAAATCGACCCGCCCCCAGCCCTGGGCCCCGACCCGCTCGAAGGCTTCGCGACACAGCCGGGTCAGCTCACGCTCATCAAATGCCGACAGATTGGTGGGGCAGTGATACTGCGTCCCAGCCTCGTCATATTTGGCCGTGTAATCATAGAACTCACGGGCGGCTTCGATTTCGATCAGCGGTAGCGCCGAGTCGCCCAGGATCGTGGCGGTGAACTCGCGACCTGCAACGAAGCGCTCAGCCAGCACACAGGAATCGAACTGCGCGGCCTGCCGATAGGCCTGCGCGAGCTGATCCAGGCGGTCAACCCGCGTCATGCCGATGCTCGATCCCTCGCTCGAGGGCTTGATGAACATGGGAAAGCCGATTTCGGCAGCGACCGATTCGAGATCGGTCGCTGCCGTCAACACGCGATAAGGCGGGGTCGGGAGGCCCGCGCCCTGGAAGATCAGCTTGCTGTGCCACTTGCTCATCGCCAGCGCCGAGCCCAGCACCCCGGTGCCAGTGTAGGGCAGGCCCAGCAGATCAAGGGCGGCCTGAGTCTTACCGTCTTCGCCACCGCGCCCATGCAGGGCGATGAATACGCGCTCGAAGCCGGCCTCGGGAAGTTCGAGTATCGTGGCCGGGCGCGCGTCGACGAGTTCCGCATCCACGCCGCAGGCCACCAACCCGGCATGCGCATTGCGCCCGCTTTCCAGCGACACTTCGCGCTCGGCAGACCAGCCACCATAGAGCACGGCGACCCGTCCCATGTCCTGGGCCACGCTCATGCCGGCTCTCCCACGATCCGCACTTCCGGGTGCAGCTGAATGCCGGCACTGGCCGCCACTTCAGTGCGCACCAGGCTGATCAGGGCCTCGATATCGGCCGCGCTGGCGGAACCCGTATTGATGATGAAATTGGCGTGTTTTTCGCTGACCTGCGCCCCGCCGACGCAGCGCCCCTTGAGGCCAGCGGCCTCGATCAGGCGCGCCGCATGATCGCCCGGAGGATTGCGAAATACCGAACCGCAGCTGGGCAGGCCGACCGGCTGGGTTTCGCGGCGCTTGCTGATCCAGGTCCGCAGGCGCTCGGCCTCCAGCCCCTCATGATCCGCGGCGAATTCCAGCTCGGCGGCCACGAACAGCAAATCCGGACGGGGGCCGATAACCGACCGATAGGCGACCTCGAATTCAGTGGCGGCCAGCTGCCTGCGCACGCCTTGTCGGTCCATAACCTCAACGCTGCGCACGCGCTCCCAGGTTTCACCGCCATGCGCACCCGCATTCATCGCCAGGGCTCCACCAAGTGAACCGGGAATGCCCGCGAAAAAGGCCGCCCCCGCCAATCCCTGGGCCACGCAATGCTTGGCTAGTCGCGCGCAATGCACCCCAGCCTCAACCCGCAGGCGGCCGGCAGCCAGCGTCTGAATACGGTCCAGGCTGCCATAGAGGGTCACCGCGGCGCCGCGAAAACCACCATCGCGCACCAGCAGGTTGCTGCCCAGACCCAGCCACAGGCATGCGCTGTGTTGGTGCTGCAGAAAGTTCGACAGGTCTGCGCCGTCGGCAGGCCGGTACCAGATATCGGCCGGACCACCAACCCGCCAACTGGTGTGCCGGGCCAGCGGCTCGTGCTCGCGCAGTTCACCACGCAGCGCGGTCACGTCACGTCCTCCAGGCCGCTGGCAATCAGCCGCTGCGCGAGCTGGCCAATATTGCCAGCGCCCAGCGTCAGCAGCACGTCCCCGTCTTCGAGCAGGTCTGCAAGCACCGCGCGAGCATCCTGGATCTCGGCGACGAAGACCGGATCCAGCTTACCCCGCCCCCGTACCGCGCGACTCAGCGCTCGCCCGTCCGCGTTGGCGATGGGCGCTTCACCGGCCGGATAGACTTCCGTCAGGATCAGGCGATCCGCAGTGCTCAATACTTCAACGAAATCCTCAAACAGATCGCGGGTGCGGCTGAAGCGATGGGGCTGGAAGACCACCACCAGACGCCGCTGCGGCCAGGTATCGCGTACCGCCTCCAGTGCACAGGACAGCTCTCGCGGGTGATGGCCATAATCGTCCACCATGTCGACCAGGCCACCATCCGGCAGTTTCAGGCCGCCGAGATACTCAAAGCGCCGGCCGATACCTTCGAACTCCGCCAGAGCCTCGGCGATCGCAGCATCAGCCACTCCCAGTTCACGCCCGATGGCCACCGCAGCCAGGGCATTCTGAACATTGTGCCGACCGGGCAGGTTCAGACGCAGGGGGAGCTCCTTGCCATCGGCAAAACAGACGTTGAAGCGCACGCCCCGGCCGTCGCTGACAAGCCCGGTGCCGCGCACGTCGGCATCCTCCGCGAAACCGTAGGTCAGCGCCGGCCGCCCGATACGCGGCATCAGCTCGCGCAGATTCTCATCGTCAGCGCAAAGCACGGCCAGTCCATAGAAGGGCAGAAAATGCAGAAACTCAAGAAAACTGTCGGTCAGGCGCGAAAAATCGCCGCCGTAGGTCTCCATGTGATCGGCATCGATATTGGTCACCACCGTAATCATCGGCGTCAGATGCAAAAACGACGCATCACTTTCGTCGGCCTCGGCCACCAGATAGGGACCGGCCCCCAGCCGCGCGTTGCTACCACCGCTTTTCACCTGGCCGCCAACGACATAGGTAGGATCCAGCTGCCCCGCAGCCAGCACCGCGGCGACCAGGCTCGTTGTCGTGGTCTTGCCATGGGTCCCTGCAATGGCGATGCCGAAGCGAAAACGCATCAGCTCAGCCAGCATTTCCGCCCGGCGAATCACCGGAATCCGCTGCTCGATCGCGGCAACAATTTCAGGGTTGTCCAGGCGCACGGCCGTGGAGCGCACCACCACGTCAGCGCCCGCGACGACCTCGGCCGAATGCCCAAACTGGATATCGGCGCCCAGTCCCGCCAACTGACGGGTCGCGGCTGACTCCGTCAGATCGGAGCCCGACACGCGGTAGCCCAGATTCAACAGGACCTCAGCAATGCCGGCCATGCCCGCGCCACCGATACCCACAAAATGAATGCGGCCGACCTTGCGCATGCGCCCGGCCCACATGTGTTCGACAGCGGCGGCTTCAATCATCCGACAGCTCCCGCCAACGCGCGGCAATGCCCGGCAATAACGTGAGTAGCCTGAGGAAAAGCGCAGCCGCGCGCCGCCAGCCCCATAGCGAGCAGATGCGCGGGGTCGGCCGCAAGCTCCCGAATCACGGCGGTCAGTTGCTGTGGTGACAACTGCGCCTCGGGCAGCAAGCGGGCGGCGCCGGCGGCGACCAGATATTCGGCATTGCATGTTTGATGGTCGTCGGTGGCGGCCGGAAATGGCACCAGGATCGAGCCCAGACCAACGGCCGCGACTTCGGCCAGAGTCAGCGCCCCGGCCCGGCAGATCACCAAATCGGCCCAGGCGTAGGCTTCCGCCATGTCCTCCACAAATTCCACGATCTCGGCGTCGACCCCGGCCTGGCGGTAGGCCGCGTGTGCAGCTGCCAGGGTGCGACCCGCCTGATGCCGCACTCTGGGCCGCTGCGCCGGATCAATCAGGGCCATGGCCGCCGGCACGGCGCGATTGAGCGCCAGG
>JBFIIN010000271.1:0-5353 GCA_041601225.1 Oceanococcus sp. | reverse complement strand
GGGCTGAACACGCGGCTGTGCATGTACTGGCTGCTGTCCGCGCTGAGTATGCGTTTGCCCTCCAGTTCTCCGCCTTGCAGATTGGCGAGCATGAAGCGGGCCATGTCGGCCGCGGTGGCGCTCATCGCACCGGCCGGCGCCAGGTTCGAGTAATACTGAAAATCGTGCGCCACCCAGCGATCGGTGTACTGATAGCCCAGAGACATATCCGCCTGCAGCGCTTTGGGTAGCGGTTCACGAAAGCTGCTGCGGTTCATGCCCAGCGGCCCGAACACATGCTGTTCGGTGTAGTCGGCGAAACTCTGGCCACTTTGTTCTTGCACGATGTAGCCGGCCAGCGCAGCACCCCAGTTGGAGTAGGCCGGTGCCCAGCCTTCGGTGAAGCTGGTGGCCGGCGGATTCACCCGCTCGGGCTGATGCCGGGCCAGGGCCTGACCCAGAGGGATGATGTCCTGCGGCCCTTTGTCGGCCGTATAGCCGAAACTGTTCACTTCAAAGCCGCCGGTCATCGTGAGCAGGTTTTTCAGGGTGACAGGCTGGGCAAAAGTCGACGGCAGCTTGAAGGCCTGGAGATAGTCATTGACATCGGCGTCCAGGTCTAGCCGCCCTTGTTCCACCAGTTGCATCACCGCCGTGGCCGTATACAGTTTGGAGGTTGAGCCCACCCGGAACAGGGTTTTGTTGGGGTCCACGGCGATCTTGTTTTCCAGATCGGCATAGCCATAGCCCTTGTTCAGCAGCATCTGGCCGTCCTTGACCACCGCCACCGCCGCCCCAGCCAGATAGGCCTGGTCGAATTGCTGATCGATGACCTGATCGATCAGGGTTTCCACATCGCTGGCACTGAGCGCGGCGCCAGCTGTTGTCGGCTGTGCCGATACGCCCGGCAGGCTTTGGTAAGCCATACCGGGCACGCTGGCCGCTGTCGCGCTCGCAGTGACGAAGCCGCAGAGGAGGGCAAGCGGTTGCAGTACGCGCATGCGCCCGTTTCCGGCCGCGTTGCTGGCCGTCTTGCTGTGCATAAGCCGCTCCCGCATCAGGCCGACTAGCGCAGTTTGCCGTCGGTTTTGCCGCCAAAGGCTATGCCAAGCACCATTTGCGGCATCTCTTGGCTTTGCGGCCCTTGCGCCGCCCGGCGAATGTCCGCGGCTTTTTCCTGAATCTCGGCGATCTCTGCCTTGCTCAATTTCAGGTTCAGGCTTTGTGCGGTCGCGCCTGGATCGGCGAGCAGGGCTTCGCGCAACTCGGGGTCTTGCAGGGCTTTATTCAACTTGGCAATTCGGGGGTCAGTCATGGTCTTGCTCCCTTTGCAAATATGGCTACATGAGCCACGGAAAACCGGCCAGATGGCCGTGATGGGTCAGCCGCCGCGCGGGCGGGTCTCGAGAGCGCTGAGCTCCTGCTCCAGCGCGCGGGTGTAGCTGTGTGTGGGTCCATAGCTGGCGGCGAATATGGCGCGCGCGGCGCCGAGTTCGCGCCGCGCCGTTTCGCGTTCGTTCTCGAGCTGGGCAATTTGTCCACGGGCCTGGTGATATCGGCCCTGGTAGGGGTGGTGATCGCCCAGTTTGCTGAGTACCGCAGTATCAATCTGGGCCAGTTCCTTCCGCGCCGCGCCGAGTCGACCGGTTTCTGCAAGCAGCTTTGTCAATTCGATGCGCGCGCGCTGGGTTAAGGGATGGGTCTCACCTCTGAATTTCTGCTCGCGCGCCAGCGCGTCGCGCAGGATTTCTTCTGCCTGCACGGTGTCGCCGCTGGCCCGGTGGGCCAAGGCGAGGATGACGCGATACTCGCCCGTGAGATCATCAAGTTGCGCAGCCTGCAAGGCGGCTTCTATGCCATCTGCGGCGGTCCTCAGCAGAAGAATCGCCTCGTCGGTACGACCTTGGCGCAAACGCAGATAGCCGAGATTAAGGTCCAGCGAAAGTCGCATCAGGCTCGCCTGGCTCACCGCCCAATTCTCCGTGATCGCCCGGGCCCGCTCCAGTTCGGCTTCGGCCTCCGTAAAGCGCTCCAGCGCGGTGAGGGCACGGGCCAGGAAAAAACCTGCGCTGGCGATGCTCATGGGGGCGGCCTCGGGGTTTGCCGCAAGCCGGTCCAGGACTTCGCGCTGGGTTGCGGCCGCTTGTGAAAAATCTCCAAGGTAAATCTGCATCTCACCGAGACGCGTTTCTGCCACCCCGAATCCGGCTCCCGTATCGCTTGCGGCGCTTTGCTGATCATTGAGCGCGCTGGCAAATTCTGCCGCGCCGCGCTGCCAGTCGCCGCTATGAAAGTGGCCAAGGGCCAATTGTTGACGCAATTCCAGGACCATGGGATGACGGGGCCCCAGCTTGGCCAATCCCTGCTTCAGCACGCGTTCAAAACGCGGCAATAGTTTCGGCAACTCTTGTAGCCGCAAGCGGGACAAAGTGAGTAGGCGTGTGCCGGCGCGGATCGCATTTTCATTGTCCAGCGCGTCGCTACCTTCGAAAAATTGCAGTGCCTTGTCGTACTCTGAGCTTGCGGGTCCAAAGCGCTCCATCGCAAATAGGGCATCGCCCAAAGCCGTGTGCAATTGCGCCGCCACGGCTGGCAATTGGCCCTCGCGCCTGGCCAGGTTTTCGGCTGCGAACTTCAGCAGCTCTTCCACCGTCAAGCTGGCCAGCGGCTGATCTGCAACCACGTCGAATAAATCTTTGCTCAGAAAATCTGCCACCGCGCGCGCCTCGGCTGCAGCCGCCGTGGCCTGCTGCTGGGCGCGCAGCGCCAGGCCTAGCCCCAGGGCCAGAGCGGCCATGGCCACCAGCATCCAGCGTCGGCGGGTGCGCAGTTGTGCTACGCGTTGCTGCGCGGCTTGCGCGGCGGCTTCAGCCTGCGCCAGCTTTGCGGCGGTGGCGCGTTCGGCGTCTCGCGCCGCGCGGCGCTGCGGCAGCGCGCGCAGCCGCCTGGCAAAACCGGCGGCATCGCTCAGGCGCTTGGCAGGATCGCCATGGGCGGCCTCGCCGATGTCCTCGCGGAGCAGTTCATCGCTGACCTCGGCTTCCCAGCCTGCTGACAGGGGTTTGCGGAAATCGCCGACCACCAGTTGATAGAGGGTGACCCCCAGCGCGTAGATGTCGGCCTGTACGGTCACCGGCTGGCCAGTCATCAGCTCGGGCGCGTAATAAATCGCCGTGCCCTCGGTGTTGTCCGAAGCGTTCAGCATGGACTGGGAAAAACCCATACGGGTGATGTTGGCATCTTCCAGATGCTGCGCATCCAGCACGCCGCCACTGCCAAAATCGGCCAGTTTCACGGTCGGCGGCTGCCCTGGCGCTTGCAGTATCAAAATATTGGCGGGTTTGAGGTCTTTGTGCAGCACGCCCACCGAATGCGCGGCGGCCAGGGCGTCGGCGAGTTGCGCGGCCAGCTCGACCCGGGTGGGCAGCGCGAGCTGATCGATGCCGCCCTGGGCCTGGAACCAGCCGGGCAGGTCGCTGCCGCCGCCGTACTCACACTCGATGAAATAGGGTGCGTGGTCCAGATTCCAGTCGACGACGCGGATAAAGTGGGCGTTGTTCGCGGCGCTGTGCAGCACCCGCGACAGGGTGATTTCGCGCTTGAGTGAGCTGAGCTTGTTGGGGTCCAGGGCAAATTTATAGACCCGCTCCTCGCCCGTTTTGGCATGGCGCGCCAGCCATACTTCCCCCTGACCGCCTTGGCCCAGTACCGATTCCAGCTGCCACATCGGACGCATCGGCGGATGATCACCGGGCTTGAAATCAAACTGGCTTAAGGCCGTGCTGGGTGCGCTTTCCACGCTGACCGGCACCGTCAGCCGGTAACCATGACCGGGCTGGGTGCGCAACTGCGCGCCGTCCGGGTCGCGCAACAGCTTTCGTAGTTTGCTAATGCGGCGGCTGAGGGCGGCCTCGGACAAGCCGTCCGCCGCTTCAGTCAGCTCTTGTTTGGTGACCGTTTCGCCGGCGTGGTGGAGTAAATAGCGCAGTACGGCTGTCGCAGCCCGATCGAGCTTGGCCGCTTGTCCGCCGACATTGAGCTGGTCTGCGCCCTCATGGAACTGGGCGTTACCAAAGCGCCAGATCCGGGCCGGGGCTGCGCCGTGGCGGCGCGCCTCATCAAGCGCCGCCGCCGCGCACTCCGGGCCGGGTAGACAAAACAATTCAAGCGGCGTGTCGATGTTCTTGAGCGATTTGACGCCCAGGCTCTGTATGGGGTGCTCCAGGGCATTGCGCACCTGATCGCGTACATGGGGGCTGACGACCACGCCGCCCGGGGGTGCCAGACCCACCAGGCGCGAAGCAATGTTGACACCGTCGCCGTAGATTTCGCCATCCCGGCTGCCGATATCGCCCAGATGAACGCCGGCGCGGGCGCCGATGCGCTCATCGTCGGAACGCCCGCGATTGAGCGCCGCCAGTTCCTGGAATACCTGCAGGCAGGCGCGTACGGCGGCCAGAGCTCCGCCGAAGGTCATCAGCATGCCATCGCCAAACAAGCGCACTTCGGTGCCGCCCGCGCGGGCGATGATCGGACGGGCAATGCCCCACAGCGCCTGCACGGCGGCCTCGGCGCGCGCTTCGCTGCGCTGCATCAGCGCGCTATAGCCCACCATGTCCAGAAATACCACGGCGGCAAGCTGGCGATTTTCCGGATCGTGCGGATCGAAATCCTGTTCCGCTTTCTGCATGTCCTCCCCTGTGTCCTTAAGTCGTTCTGCGCGTGATCATCTCGTGCTGGGCCTCAATCCAACTGACATAGCGCGGCCACCAGTTCCGCGCCCAATGGCACGCCCCAACCGCTGCAGGCATCAAAACCCGGCGCGGCGGTATAGCCCGGAAAACCGGTGGTCGAGCAGTTGTTGCCCTGGGTGATGTCGCGGAAAACACCACCGGCTGCGGCCAGCTGATAGAGCCGTTCGTTGATATAACCCAGGGCGGCCTTGCCGGCTTGCGCGCGGGCCTCGTTGGCGAGCGCAATCAAGGCGGCCCATAAGGGTGCGACTGCACTGGTGCCGCCCATAAGAGCCGTGCGGCCTGATTCTTCATAGATGCGCCAATCACCACCGGCGGCCAGGGCGGAGACATCCGGGATCACGCGGCCGGTTTTGCCGGTGTTGACGGATGCGATATTGACGCCGGCGGCGCTTTGCCAACTGGGCAGAGCAAAGGCCTCGCTGACACCGCCGCCAGTCGCGCCGCCCCCCTGGCTGAGGTTATTCCAGACAACTTCGGCGTAGTGCTTGTTTTCAAGCATCAATTGGGTGCCGCCACAGGCCAGCACATGCGGACTGCTGGCCGGGTAATTGACTTGGGCCAAGGCGGGCTTTGCGCTGCTGGCCGTAAGCGGGGCATTGGCCGAGCCATGATCGCCG
>JBFIIN010000270.1:0-5361 GCA_041601225.1 Oceanococcus sp. | reverse complement strand
GATGCTCCAGAGTTTCGACGGCTACGACATCATCGAAACGGTCGCGAACCAGGCCTGGGTGCGGCACGGCCATGTCGGCATGATGGGCATCTCCTATGGTGGCATCAGCCAGCTGTTCACGGCCCAAACCCAGCCCCCACACCTGGCGGCCATTTCACCCTTATCGGTGCTCGATGCGACGGCCACGACGCTCTATCCGGGCGGCATCCTGAATCATGGCTTCTCGGTCGAATGGGGAAAGGACCGCCATCGGGACGCCACCCAGGGCCAGGGCTGGGCGCATGAGCGCATCGCCAATGGCGATACGGTCTGCGAAGACAATCAGACGCTGCACCCGGAAGCCCTGGATCTTCTGGACAAGATCGCCAAGAACGATTTCTATATTCCGGAAGTGGCCGATCCGCTGGATCCAATCAGTTTTGTCGACCAGATCAATGTTCCGGCCTTTGTCGTCTGCCAGTGGCAGGACGAGCAAACCGGCGGACATTGCCCCGAGCTGGCCCGGCGTATGACCGGCACCGATAAAAAGTGGTTCACGTTCACCAACGGCACGCACATCGACTCGCTCGCCCCCGACACCTACAACCGCTGGTTCGATTTTCTGCAGCTCTATGTGGCCAAGCGTGCGCCGATGATCAACTCCCCGGAGATGCGCGCCTCGGCGCCCGCGGTGTATGCGGTCGCTTATGGGATACCCAGCGATACGTCGTTCGAGCCGGACCCCGAATATGCGGCGCCTGTAACGCTACCGCTGGATCCCATTCAGTTGATTCCGGACTATGATCTGGCGCTGGAAGCGTTTGAAGCCATTGCTCCGATCCGGGTTCTGTTTGAAAATGGTGCGGGTCGCTCCCCTCTGCTGGATGCGACGCCGGGGAACCCCTACCCCTCATTCGAAGCTTCCTTTGATCAATACCCCCCGGCAGGCATCTCCGCCCGGACCTGGTATTTCGGCCCAAAAGGAACGCTCTCCGACGATTTGCCAGAACAGGCGGGAGCCGACCAGTTCACGGCCGATGTCACGGCCCTGCCACTGACGAATTACACCGGCGGAACAGGAACGGGCAGCCTTTGGGGCAACGCATCGCGTTGGGAGTGGGATTGGCAATATAACCCTGATGGCACCGCAGTGAGCTACGTCTCCGAGCCCCTTGAAGCGGATACCGTCGTCGTCGGCGCGGGGGCCGTCTATGCCCAGGTTCGCTCATCGACCCAAGATGTCGATCTGCAGGCGACCGTCAGCGAAGTCCGTGCCGACGGCAAGGAAAGCTTTGTTCAGAACGGGTATCTACGCGCTTCCATACGTAAGCTGGCCAGCGACGAGAACAATATGTTCAAGCGCCTGAGCGAGTATGTCGACCCCATCCTGAGCATGTTCAGGAGCGACGCCGAACCGATGCCGGTTGGCGACTACACCGATATCGTCATTCCGATGTATCACCAGGGACACGTCTACCGCGCCGGTTCACGCGTTCGCCTGACGATCGCCGGACCAAACGGTGCGCAACCGATCTGGGCATTCCATGAAACGCAACCGGCGAACCCGGATGGCTCTCCTGCAACGGCCGAG
Source organism: Oceanococcus sp. (assembly GCA_041601225.1). Classification (GTDB taxonomy): domain Bacteria; phylum Pseudomonadota; class Gammaproteobacteria; order Nevskiales; family Oceanococcaceae; genus JBFIIN01. Next base: position 3,791 of record JBFIIN010000270.1, on the reverse strand, counting down.
GTGGCAGTGTCCTGGTCGCCTTCCACACCGGCGAAACTGGTGCTGCCCGTTGTGCCCGGCCTTGCGGCCCCTGCCGATACTGCCTACCCGGCCTGTCCGGGCCTGCGCAATCAGCCGTGCCGGGACTATGTTCCGCTGACCAACGTGGCCGCATCCCCATCCAGGGCCGCACCACTGGCGCCATTAAGAGGCGGCAGCGTCTCCTGGCTGCTGCTGGTCGGGCTGGCCGGCCTGGGCATCGGCCGGCGAGATAGGAAGTACAAACCTCATATCGTGAGTCGCCAACATTAGTCCAAGCCTGGCGAGGGCCATGACGGGCCCGAGTCAACTGAAGACGATAAGACCTTACTCCGGGCATTCTGCCCTGCGCCCTTGCGGCCTGCCTGCGGCAGTTCAAATTCGCTCCGGACGACTTGTCCGCATGGCAGTCTTCGCAGCGCATTCCCATGCCGTTGTGGCGCAAATGCCAATCCAATCTGGTGCACCCTGGCCTCCCAGGTTCGACAGTTGCGGCGCGTGGATCATTGATTTTGCGCCGTGGCGATCGGCAAATTGGCTCTACAGGGCAATCGTGCGCGGCTCGCGCAAGCCCAGGGACTTCGAAGATTGATCGTTGGGCCGGCGTGATCGGGGTCAATCCGCTGAGGGTTCCTTCTTCCCACCGCACCCTGTGCAGCTGCATCTTCCGCAGATGATGCGGTGCGCGATTGACACTGAGCTCAGCGCCAGCCTGGCGAATCCGCAAGCGCATTACGCGACGCAGAAAGAACGCCATGAAGCAGATGGCGCTATGCGCCCAAAAACGCTTCGGCAGACGGTGCTATACCAGCGCAATGTCGATGTCGTTTTTCAGCGTTTTGCATCCGCGTTCGATGTCTGCCAGCGCTTTGTAGTGCGCCACGACATCCATCAAAGTGCGAACCGGCGACCGGGATCGACGCGGGGGACATAGTCGATAATCGCAGGCAAATCAGCTTTGGCATCGTTTGAACCGCAAACCCAGGAAAGAATAGAGATTGGCTCAGGACGGAGAATCCCTGATTCTCTCCAGTTTCGTAGACACAGGTGTCCAGAATCTTGAGGCCGTTTCAAACTGCTCAGACGATACCTTGCCACGATGCCCGTGCCGAAGTGTCCGGTTGTTAACCGCCTTGAGGTCGTCGAAGACATCCCACCCGCAGTTCCCGCTAAAAATGGGGGGATTACCGCGCGCACACCTCGACCGGAAAATTTATGAAACTCAAGCGGCTTGGGCGCTTTCCGGATTGGCAGTGGACTGGGGGCCAGGGTTTGCGCAGTCTCCGGCCCCGCTGCTTGCGCGTGCATCGGGCCTCTGGTCGCAACTTGGACCGCTGACCGGGTCGGTCCGGTGCACGGTAGAATGGCGCAGCAGCCTGCCCCTTGCAGGCGTTGCCTGACTCGACTAGGGCCTTGATTTGATGTCGGACTCCCAAGCCCAAGCCCGTCCCTTGCCGCCGGAAAAGCCTCTCCCGACCGATTGCTGCGACACCGGTTGCGCGCTGTGCGTCTTCGATGCCTATGCCGATGCGCTGGCCGAATACCAGCGTGCCCTGGCACTCTGGAAAACGCTTAATCCGGAATAGGAGCGCTCCCCGCCCGCAGCGATCCCATCGAGCGGCAGGGCGCGTGCGCGCGGGTCGGCCTGCGAGATCGGCGAGCGGAGCCTGGCTCATGCACGCGGCGAACCGATGCACCCGCAGACCCAGGGTAAGATCGAGCGCTGGCACCAGTCCATGAAGAACCGGGTGCTGCCGGAAAACGACTTCCTGCCAGGCGATCTGGAGCGTGCAATCCATGAATTCGTGGAGCACGTGACAATAATCGTCGCGACCACGAGAGCCAGGCGAATCTGACGGCGGCAGAGATCTATACCGGGCGTGATCCGGCCATCCGCAAACGGCGCGCCGAGAGCATGCGGCGGACCATCCGGGAGCGGCGGCTACAGCATTATTCCCTCGCAGCGTAAACTAACCCGTGCGATGGGCCAATTCTCCTGAACGAATCGCCTTGCCGCATTTCAAGTTATCTGACGAAGGACAGGCATTGGGCGGGTGAAATGCTTCAGCGGCGTGTTGCGCAGCTTGGTGGCCAAGCATCTGTGCTCCAACCGGCGCCGATTGCCGGACCTACGGTGAATGCGGTGATGCCGGGCGTGATCGCCATGCAACGTTGACAGGCTCAAGATTTGCGTTTTTGATCGTTCATGCTTCGTCTTTCCGAAACCCTGGTTAGTTCATGAACCTGCCCGGCCAGCTCGCTCGATTCTCTACCCAGCGGGAAACGCACCCTGCCTGGCGTTTGCTGGCCGCGAGCAATGCGTCCCTGATCCTTGCGACACTCGGCGACTTGTTTCGGGAACAGCTGGAGGTTCCGATTGCTCGCGCCAAGGTCGCGCTGGACGTCGAACTCGGCCGCCTGCGCGAATCCGGCGCGAGCTATCAGGAATCCGCGACGAGTTACCTGCGCGAATGGATCGCCAGCGGCTGGTTACGCGAGCAAGATTCGCTGTTGAGTCTGACCGATGCTGCGGAGCTGGCTCTGTCCTTCGCCCGTGGCCTTGATCAGCGAGTTGAGGGCACGAGCGCCTCGCACTTGCGGATTGTTCAGGACGCTGTCCGGGATCTGGCTGTAGCCTTGTCCCCGGATGCCGAGGTGCGCATCGCGGCATTGACCGCGCAGCGCGATGCCATCGACGGCCAGATCAAAAGGCTCAAGGGTGGCGAGATGGAGCACCTGGGCGAGGCGGAACAGCGCGAACGCCTGCGCGAGATCTATCATCTGGCTTCCACCCTGAGCGGCGACTTTCGCCGGCTGGAAGACGAGATCCGGCACATGGACCGGCAGCTTCGTGTAGACATGATCCAGGATGACAGCAGCCGTGGCGCCGTCCTGGAAAAGCTTCTGAACGAGGAGGATGCCTTGTCACGCACGGAAGCGGGACGCGCTTTCGCCGGCTTTTTCAGTCTGCTCAGTGACGACCTGCGCACCACGGAATTTCGCGAGCAGCTGCGCGCGATCCTGGACCTTGCGATCGACGACGCGGTGACGCCATCGCAGCGCCATTTTCTGGCCCATCTGGTTCGGGAACTCGGCCGTGAAAGCGAGCGTGTTCTGAACGTGCGCCGGCGCACCGAGGAGAGCTTGCGCGCCTATGTGGAAAGCAATGAGTTTAGGGAGAATCGCGCCGTGTCGCGTCTGCTGTCACAGCTCGAGCAAATTGCCATCGAGCTGCGCAACCGGGGCGTCTCGCCGCGAACGACTTGTGAAATGGGCCTCGACAGCGGTCGCGCTGAGGTCCACTCGGCCAGCAGTTTGCGGTTGAGACTGCCCGAAGAGGCGCTGGAAATTGGTGAACTCGCCGTACGTGAAAGCCTGCTGGGCCTCGGCGAGGATGTGCTGGACCATCTGGAAACGATCAAGGTGCTGGACATCGCCGCGGAGATCCGGGCCTTGCTGCTTGACCACGGCGGCATGTCTTTGGGCCAACTCATCGAGCAGCGTCCGGTCGTCGGCGGCCTGGAAGAACTCGTGGCCTGCCTGCGCGTCGCTCAGGCGGTCCAGGCTCCGCGCGATGAGGCCAGGGAACGTGTTGTCGTTCAGACCCGCGAGGGTGATTTCCTGAAAGCGGACATTCCTTCCTACCTGCTGACGGCGGACATGTTTCCGGCGCATCTCGAGGAGCTGGCCCTATGAGCCACGAGAGCGCCCTGGAGGCTCAGTCGCAATCCGTTCAGCACGGCCAGCTTGCTCCGGAGGCACGTCGTGCCGTC
>JBFIIN010000269.1:0-5371 GCA_041601225.1 Oceanococcus sp. | reverse complement strand
CTGTACGGGCCAGCACGATGCTGGGCACGCCCATGACGTCGGCCGCCAGGCGCGCGGCGACCAGCTTTTGCACGGCTTCCTGGGTGGGTACCAATACTTTTCCGCCCATGTGGCCACACTTCTTCACCGCCGCCAACTGGTCCTCAAAGTGCGCTGCAGCGGCGCCATTGGCGATCATGTTCTTCATCAGTTCGTAGGCGTTCAGAACGCCACCGAAACCGGCTTCGGCATCCGCCACGATCGGCAGGAAGTAGTCGATCGCATCGGCTTCATCCATCTTGCCGTCGGCGATGTTCTTCCACTGAATCTCGTCGGCACGCTTGAAGGTGTTGTTGATCCGGCGAACCATGGTCGGCACGGAGTCATAGGCGTACAGCGATTGATCCGGATACATGGTCTCGGAGGTGTTGCCGTCGGCTGCAACCTGCCAACCGGACAGATACACGGCTTCCAGACCAGCCTTGGCCTGTTGCATCGCCTGACCAGCGGTGATTGCACCAAAGGCATTCACATAGCCTTTCTTGGAGTTGCCATTGACGGCATCCCACAGCTTTTCGGCACCACGGCGTGCCAGGGTGTGCTCGGGCTGGACGCTGCCACGCAGCCGCACAACGTCTTCGGCGCTGTAGCCACGTTTCACATTCTTCCAGCGGGGGTTTTCAGCCCAATCCTTGTTCAGGGCGTCAATTTGCTCTTGGCGGGTCATGTCGACGGGTTCCTCGTGATGTCGATTCAGGGGTTTTAAAACTTTCAGTCCAGCAATTCGTAAGCCGGCAGAGTCAGAAACTCCGCGCAGTCGTCGGCCAGACACATATCGGCGAACAATTTCTTGGCCTCGGCAAAACGGCCGGCGGCAAAGCGCTCCGCGCCGACTTCCGCCTTGATGTTTTCCAGTTCCTCATCGATGACCTCGGTCACCAGTTCCGGAGAAACCTTGCGCCCGTCGGCCAGCTTACCCTCGGGATGATTGATCCACTGCCAGACCTGGGTGCGAGAGATTTCCGCGGTGGCGGCATCTTCCATCAGGTTGTAAAGCGGCACGCAGCCATTGCCCGAGATCCAGGCTTCAACGTATTGGATGCCGACGCTGATGTTCTGGCGCAAGCCCGACTCAGTGATCTCACCCTCGGGGTGGCGCAGAACATCCTCGGCGGAGATCTCCCAGCTGAGGGGCCGATCAATCTGGTTGGGCGTCGGCATATGGGCGTCGAAAATCTCGGTCGCCACGCTCGCCAGGCCGGGATGGGCGATCCAGGTGCCGTCGTGGCCATTACGGACTTCGCGTTCCTTGTCGGCGCGCACTTTGGCAAAAGCCCGGTCGTTGGCCTCTTCGTTATTCTTGACCGGAATGACCGCAGCCATGCCACCCATCGCCGAGGCGCCACGCTTATGACAGGTCACGCACAGCAGCTTGGAATAGGAATCCAGGAAATGGCGGTCCATGCCCACGCTCTGACGATCCGGCATCAGCCGGTCAGCGTGCCGCTTCAAGGTTTTGATATAGCTGAAAATGTAATCCCAGCGTCCGCAATTCAATCCGACGATATGATCCTTGAGCTCGTAAAGAATCTCGTCCATCTCGAACACCGCCGGCAGGGTTTCGATCAGCACCGTGCCCTTGATCGTCCCGCGCGGCACTTCCAGCGCATCCTGGGCGTCGTTGAAGATGTCATTCCACAGCCGCGCCTCCAGGTGCGACTGCATTTTCGGCAGATAGAAATATGTGCCGGTGCCCTGCCCCAGCCGTGCCTTGGCGTTGTGAAAGAAATACAGACCGAAATCCCAGATCGCGCCCGGAATGCGTTCCCCATCCACGTGCACGTGTTTTTCCCACAGATGCCAGCCGCGCGGGCGCACGATCAGGGTCGCGGTACGCTCGCCCAGGGTGTACTGCTTGCCGTCCGGATTGCTGAAACTGATGGTGCCGGCCACCGCGTCACGCATGTTGATCTGGCCGTCCATGAGGCCGTCCCAGGTCGGCGACTGCGAATCCTCGAAATCCGCCATGTAGCATTTGACGGGTGCATTCAATGCATTGATCACCATCTTGCGATCGACCGGCCCGGTAATCTCCACGCGGCGATCCTGAAGGTCGACCGGAATGCCGGAAATTTTCCAGTCGCCGTCGCGGATGGCTTGCGTTTCGGGCAGGAATCCCGGCAGCGCGCCCGCATCGAAGTCGGCCTGTCGCTGGCGCCGGGCCGCCAACCGATCCTTGACCTGTGGCCGATATTTGCGTACCAGGTTCACGACGAACTCCACGGCTTCCGGAGTAAGAATTTCGTGATATTCCGGCTTCAAGGGCGCCCGAATGTCCGCGCCTCCGATCGTCGTTACGGTCATGGTGGCCGTATCCTCCTGATTATGGTGAGTTCAGTGTTCGATCAGCATCGCTGCGGGCCCGAGACCCGGCTTGCTGCACTGCGCAAAAAAGAAGCGGGATTATACCGGCTCTGCCGGCAGTTCCCAAACCACATGGCGGGCCGGCCGAAAACCGGCATGCGCATGGACCTTTCCCCGTTATGAGCAGACTCCTCGCGCTGAATAAGCCATTCCAGGTGCTTTGCCAGTTCAGTTCAGAATCGGGACGAGCCTGCCTGGGTGATCTTGTGCCCGTGCGCGGGGTCTACCCGGCCGGGCGGCTGGATTACGACAGCGAAGGCCTGGTCCTGCTTACCGACGATGGTCGCTTGCAGCAACGAATCAGCTCTCCACGACACAAGCAGCCGAAAACCTACTGGTGCCAGGTGGAGGGGCAAATCAGCGATGCCGCCATCGCGGCGCTCACCTCGGGCATTCGCCTCAAGGATGGCCCGGCGCGGGCCGTTGCTGCGCGGTGCATCCCCGAGCCGGACGAGCTGTGGCCACGTGATCCGCCTATTCGCGTGCGCCGCCGAATTCCCACCAGCTGGCTGGAACTGGTGCTGACCGAAGGGCGCAATCGGCAGGTTCGGCGCATGACCGCCGCCGTGGCTTATCCCACCTTGCGCCTGATTCGTCCCGCAATCGGGTCGCTCACCGTGGCGGGCCTGGCGCCCGGCCAATGGCGTGAAGTGGACCAAGCGGACATTCCGCTTCTGCTGGACCCCCGGCCCAGCAGAAAACGCCGCAAAGCCCGTTAAACGGGCGCCAGTTGCTTGTCGCTGACCCCGACCCCATCAGCGTCGGCATAGACCCAGGCGCCCGGGGCGATGTCCAGGCCGGCAAACCGCACCGGGACATCCTCTTCCCCAACCCCGCGTTTGACGCTTTTTCGTGGATGGACCCCGAGGGCCTTGACCCCGACCGGAAGAGAGCGAATTGCGGCGGAATCCCGAATGCAGCCATAGACCAGCAGGCCGGCCCAATGATTGGCGACCGCCAAATCCCCCAATTGATCGCCGACCAGCGCGCAACGCAGGGAGCCACCTCCATCCACAACCAGCACCCGCCCCGCGCCCGGCTGCTCCAGACAGGAGCGCACCAGGCTGTTGTCTTCGAAGATCTTGATCGTTTTGGCCGGGCCGTGAAATTCCAGCTCGCCCCCAAAATCGCGGAATACCGGGTCCGCAATGCGCAATCGTTCACCATAAGCGTCGGCAAGATCCGTCGTTGCGTAAGACATGCGTGATCCTTTTCTTTAATCCTTGGAGAAGAGTCGGTCAGGCAGCCAGGGATTGGCCAGCGCCCACAAACACAATGCGATAAAGCCGATCAGGGTCCAGCCGGGCAGGCTCAGACCCAGGAATGACCAGTCGATGACTGCGCAATTGCCGTCGCCGCGCAAGACAGTCTGCACCACCTCTGCCAGCGGCATCAGGTCCAGCAGATAGTCCAGGGCCGGACCACAGGCAGGAACCTGATCGGCCGGCAAAGACTGCAGCCACACGTGCCGGCCGGCGATCAGGGCGCCGGCACCATGCCCCGCGACGGCAAGCCCGGAGTACACCCAACGGCCCGCACCGCCGGGCGCGTGCAGCGCGGCCAGCAGGAACGGAATGGCGCCCGCGATCATGGCCACCCGTTGAAATACGCACATCGGACAGGGCTCCAGGCCCAGGCCGTATTGCACATACAGCGCGAAGCCCATGGCGCCCGCCGCACAGCCAAAGCCCCACAGGGCCCACAATCGATATCCCACGCGCTACTCCGGTAGTCCGCCGGCTGCCAGTCGCGCCGGGTCCAGTATGCGATCCAATTCCATCTCCCCAAGTTCCGTCATCTCCAGAGCGACTTCGCGCACCGGACGTTGCTGCGCGTAGGCCCGTTTGGCAATGGCCGCGCCCAGTTCATAGCCGATGACGCGATTCAGGGCTGTGACCAAAATCGGGTTTCGCGCGGCCACGGCCTCAAGACGCGCTGTTCTGACCTGAAATCCAGTGATACAACTTTTGAGTTGACGCGCTGCACGGGCCAGCAAATCGATACTCTGCAGCAGATTGTAAGCGATGACGGGCAGCATGACGTTGAGCTGAAAGTTTCCCGACTGACCCGCCACCGTGATGGTCGTGTCGTTGCCGATCACCTGCGCGGCCGCCATGCAGACGGCCTCGGGGATAACCGGATTGACCTTGCCGGGCATGATGCTGGAGCCAGGTTGCAGGGCCGGCAATTCAATTTCGCCCAGACCCGCCAGCGGCCCGGAATTCATCCAGCGTAAGTCGTTGCTAATTTTCATCAGCGCGCAGGCCAGCACCTTCAACTGGCCGGACAACTCGATGGCGCAATCCTGCCCCCCCAGAGCCGCGAAATAATTCTCGCTGGGCCGCAGTCGCAAGCCGCTGACTTTGGCTAGGCGCTTAATGCAGTGGCGCGCGAACTTCGGATGGGCATTGATTCCGGTGCCCACGGCCGTGCCGCCCAGGGCCAGCTGCAGCAGGCGCGGCTGAACCGCATCCAGACGTTCCTGACCCTGGCGCAGTTGCGCAGCCCAGCCTCCAAGCTCCTGGCCCAAAGTGAGCGGCATGGCGTCCATCAGATGGGTGCGTCCGGTCTTGACCACCTCGTCCAGGGTCCTGGCTCTACGCTCCACAGCGCGCAGCAGATCGCGCAGCGCGGGCTGCAGATCACGTTTAACCACAGTGGCGGCGCTCAGATGAATCGCGGTGGGAATCACGTCATTGCTGGATTGGCTCAGGTTGACGTGATCATTCGGGTGAACGCGGCGTCCGCTGGCGCGGGACGCGAGCCGCGCGATCACCTCGTTTGCGTTCATGTTGGAACTCGTGCCCGAGCCGGTCTGAAACACGTCGACGGGAAAGTGCGCGTCGTGCGCCCCGTCCGCCACTTCGAGCGCTGCGGACTGGATGGCCATTGCCTTGCCCGAATTCATGAGGCCGAGTTCCGCGTTGGCGCCGGCCGCGGCCCACTTGATGAGCCCGAGTGCGCGTAT
>JBFIIN010000268.1:0-5371 GCA_041601225.1 Oceanococcus sp. | reverse complement strand
GCGGTTGTTCAGACTGCAACGATAGCCCGGGATGGGGCATAGTGCACCTAATCCTGTCTGCGGTTCTGCGATGCGCTTCCTCCGACTTGCCGGTGCCTACCTGATGGCCGTGCTGGTGGCTGCTGCCGCGGGTACGGTCATTCAGACCCAGTGCAATCTCGCCGCGATCGACGCGCTCGGTGCGCCAGTACCACTGGCCGTGCGTCTGAACGTCTCGCTGCGGGATTTGATCGGGTTCGGGCCGGCCTTTGCGGGCATCGTCGCAATCGGTTTCCTGGTCGCTTTCCCCGTGGCCGCGCTCCTGGGTCGCCGATGGCCGGTCAATCCGATGGCGCTTTACGCACTGGCGGGGGCGATGGCAATCATCACCGCGTTGCTCGCCATGGAGGCGGTGTTCGGTCTTACCGCGATTGCCGCCGCGCGTGGTCCGGGCGGACTTGGCTTGCTGGCGCTGGCTGGCGCTGGCGGCGGCTGGGCTTTCGGACGGATGCGCGTGCAGGCGAAGGCCGGGTTGCCACTGCGGCGCTCTATGACCTAGGTGTGTATACCCACTACCTTGTTCAGTGGGATGTCCAAGCGGCGGACAAACGGTTGGTAATCGAGCGCGGCATGGGGTCCGATGCCAGTTGTACGCCTGTAACCACAGGGGCAATTCCTACAGACTGCCAGGGCGGCGATCAGCGCCTTGCAGGTGCTCGGCCCCGATTCGTCGGCGTGGATCGTGCTGAATGCGACGCGCGAGTGGTCATCGATGGCGACGTGGACCTATTTCCAGGCCACTCGGAATCAGCCAGGCCCAAAATCGGGGGTTACGGTGAAAGGGCAAGGTAAGTGCCTGCGTTGAGTGGCGCATGCAGCGGAATTCCCTGAGTTTGCCGATCTTGGCCGGAGTAGACTGGGAATTGGCTCATTGGGGGTGAGCGATGGAACGTCTGGAAAGGCTCTACAAAATCGATCAATTGCTTCGGGCGCGGCGCGTGGTGTCACGGCAGCAGTTTCTGGCAGAGCTGGAGGTGTCTCCGGCGACCTTCAAGCGCGACCTGGAATATTTGCGCGACCGCTTTGGCGCGCCGTTGATCTGGGACCGCGAACTGGGCGGGTATCGCTATGAGGCGGACGTGTCGTTTGCATTGCCGGGGTTCTGGTTGTCCAGTGCGGAAATCCACGCGCTGCTGGCGGCCTATGAGCTGATATCTGGTGCGGCGAAGGGTCCGCTGGAAACCCGTCTTCGACCGATTCGCGAGCGCATCGCCTCCGTGCTGGACGACTCGGACCCCGGTGCCGGGGAGATCCAGCGACGCATTCGGATCTGTCCGATGTACACCCGCGGGGGCGCCGATCAGCATTTCGTGGCGGTCGCCGAGGCGGTGCTGAGCCGCAGAAAGCTGGATCTGAGCTATCGGGTCCGCAGCCGCAATGCGGCCACCCAGCGTCGGGTGTCGCCGCAGCGTCTGGTGCACTATCGCGACAACTGGTATCTGGACGCCTGGTGTGAGGAGCGCCAGGCCTTGCGTAGTTTTTCAGTGGATGCGATCAGCGCGGCCCAGGTTCTCGATGCCGCGGCCAAAGATGTGGACGAGGCTGAACTGGATCAGTTCTTCGGCGCCAGTTACGGCATTTTTTCCGGCGCGGTGATCGGCCATGCGGTGATTCGTTTTTCCCCCGAACGCTCACGTTATGCCTGCCATGAAGCCTGGCATCCCCAGCAGGTTGGGCATTTCGATGAAGCGGACCGTTGGGTATTGCGCTTGCCCTACGCCAACGATACGGAATTGGTCATGGACCTGCTGCGCCAGGGGGAGGCCGCCGAGGTTCTTGAGCCGGAGTCCCTGCGCCGGGCGGTCAGAGAGCAGCTGGTTGCGGCGCTGGCCCATTACGCGTCCGCGCCCGCGGCTGCCCGGAGCAAACACTGAGGGCGGTGCGGTGCCGTGGGATGGGTGCGGGGCGGCCGCTTTTCATGCCGGGGCGGATACGGCGCGGGCGGCGTGACGAACATGGCCGGCACAGGGTGCGAAAACCTGGATTTCGCTGGATGTCGCCGCCCGCTGCCGCGGGCCTTGGAGCTTGGCAGGGTTGCGCTTGATATCGTCAATTGGCGGCCCGGCTGGCGGGCACTTTCACGCAGGCGAAATTGCTCGCGGCCCTGCAGCTGGCGCAGCCAGTCAGCCTGCCGGCAGCAAGGCTGGGGCCGCCACGCGCCGAAGGAGAGCCTGGATGACGGATCAGGTCATGCAAACCATTTGCTTCGAAGACCAGGACTGGGGCCTGGTGGAGTGCGACCGCGCACAGCTTCTAAGGCTGGTGCCGACCTCAGGAGCATTGGGCTTTGCCGCCTGCACGGAGTCGACGGCGAACCGGGAGGGGCGGATCGATTGCTTCGCGGTGCGCGATGGCGTACTGCATCTGGCCGAAATCCGGGTCAACCTGGCGGCGGGCAGCGCGGACTTCAGGCCCCCACGGGGCGCGCGTCGTGATGTGATCCGCAAGTCCTGGGTGCATGCGCACGCCGCCGATGGTGGCGGCTCGCGGCGCGAACGATTTGCAGACCGGACTACCACGCTGGATTTTCAGGATCTTGTCATTCCCTACCACGGGCGGATGGTTGGTGGCCGGTATTTCAAACGGACGCCACGGTGTCCGGTCCGGGTACCCGACGGTCGGCCGCTTCGAAGCGCGGCTGATCATGCATTTTTCCCGGGGCCGGCTGGCTTTCGACCGCCTGGATCTCGAACTCGGAGCGACAGCGGATGCGGTCTCCAGTCAGGGGGCGCGGCTGATTCTCGGATTTCTGGGCCTGCGTGACCGGGTGCGGCAGCGTCGGGCCTGATCCGGATTCCGGCTCCGGTCAAGGCGAATTTCGGTCCGTCCGGAGCAGGCCCGAATCGGGCAGGGCGACAGCTGATGGCCTCGGGGGCGCCGGGGGCAACCGCTGTCATCGGTCAGTTGAACAAAGGGACAGGAGCCGCCCCGGAGACGGATGCAATATGCCGGCTAAGCGGCAACCATATTGCGCGCGTCCAGCACCCGTTCCCCGTGCCAGCGGTAGGCGACCAGTGGGCCGTTCCTGGCGACGCTGTAGTCCAGACAGGCAACATTCGCGGTCAGCGGAGCGGGTTTTCCGGTCAGCCAGTAGTGGCCGACAAATACGGGGGTGGCGTCGGGAGGATAAGGCGCGAAGGGGAGGGCTGGCGCGTCGAATTCGGCGGCGGCCTGCTTCGCTGCTGGTGGACCCAGAACCAGATCTTCGAACTTCGTCTGGTCGTCGTTGAGCCACCATTTGACGCGCACCTCTTTGCGCCGCGTGCCGTCCTTGTCGTGGAAGTGCGCGTTGTCCGGGAGAGCGATTTCCGGCCCCTTGAGAATCGTTTCAATGGCGCGGTAATCGGCATGGCCCGGACGGCTGCCCGTTTGGAGCAGTTCGGGAGTCAGCGTGTGGCCCTCGCCAAGACGGGGCGCCAGCTCAGCTATCCATGCCTGGTGCCAGCATGCGTGCACCACGCGGATGCCCTCGAGTTCAAGAAACATCGGCAGTGACGTGAACCAGCTGAGGCACTCCTGTCGTTCAGCTGGGTGGGCTGCGAACTGCGCCAGAAATGCGCCGTGCTGCTTCGTGTTCTTTTCGGAATGTGGACGCAGGAATGCGCCGGGGGTCTGTGGGTCAGGTGTGGCGTAGGCCAGAGCGTTAAACTCGTGGTTGCCCATGACGGCCAGGGCGCCGTTCTCGGTCATGCGCCTGGCGATCTGGATGACCTCGCGGTTGCTGGGGCCGCGGTCGATGAAATCTCCCACGAAGATGACCTTGCGCTCGGGATGCGTGTAGACGCCGTCCCGCTCGGCATACCCAAGCGCCCTCAGCAATTTTTTCAGCTTGTCGGCATGACCGTGGATGTCGCCGATTAGATCGTACATGAGTCTCCAGAACGTACTGCCAAAGAGCGTGGCCGGATGCGGGCCACACGAGCGCGACGTCCCATGATGCTGGCTCACGTCTGCCACATCAAACAGACACATGCGGCGGCCAATCTTCCGGCCCCAGGCGCGTATCAAGTGGCCCCTGCGGTGCATGATCGAAAACCACAATCCACGCGCCGAGTGGCTTCACTGAACTGACAGGTTCAGGTCAATGGCAGCGGGCGTGACCTTGACGATCAAGAACTCCGGTTGGTCAGTATTGCCTCGGGTTCCGCTCTGTTTGGCCGACCTGCACGGCCGGCGTCAGGCACAACGTACAAATTGGTCATTGCAGGGCGCTCGGGCGCGCAGCACGCCGGGCGCATCGACCGAGCCAGTGACTCAATGATCGTGGCGCCTATGGCATGAACAGAAACTCTAATGATCAGCGCCGCACTCAGCTCAGATATGCCCCCGGCGCGGGCGTCGGTGCACGCGGGGCGTGCTGCGTCGGAGACATCAGCGGCAGGACGATGAATTTCAGCAGTTTGCGCGATGCCGGCAATCGATACGACCGCTGCGCGGTTGCTGTCCAGGCGCCCAGCGGATCGGGATTTTTGCCGCGCGCTGAAAACCGCGTCCTTGCCCGGTTGATGGCCGCGGGAAAGGCCCTCCGGGGGCGCGTAAGCGGGGTCGCGTGCTGCGCTGGGGGGTGATCCTCCCGCGGTGAGGATCGGTATCTACATGCAGAATATCCAGGCTGGGCGCCAGGCCATGACGCCGTGATGCGCTTCGGGCGGCATCGCCGCACGCCTTCGGCGCGCTGCCCGTCGGTCGTCGTTCAGCCAGCGCCAATCAGACGGGCGGACAGTCCGGAGTGACGCTCGATAGGGCGTTCGATGGCCCTGCGCAAGACCGATTCGGTGGCGACAATCGTGACTGACACGCGCGCCCGGGTCACTCCGGTGTACAGCAATTCACGGGTCAGAACCGACGTGTCCTGGTCGGGCAGCACGACGGTCACGTTGTCGAACTCCGAACCCTGGCTCTTGTGGATGGTTAGCGCGTAAGCCGTGTCGTAGTCGGGCAGCGCGCTGGGCAGATAGGAGCGCAGCCCCGAATCGGTCTGGAACCAGACCCGCAGCGCGCCGTGCGGGTCACGCAGACAGACACCGGTGTCTCCGTTGTTCAGTCCGGCGCGGTAGTCGTTGCGGGTGACGATCACGGGTCGGCCGTGGAACCAGTGGGCGCGTGGCTCGAAGCCGTGCTCCTGGGCGAGTTGTGCCGCGATACGCCGGTTCAGGGTCTCGCTGCCGGCCGGACCCCGGCGCACCGCACACAGCAGACAGTGCCGCTGCAGGACGGCGAGAGCGTCGGCGGCCGAGGCTGCCCGCATCAAGTGCGCGAAGGCCAGAGTTGCCGCACGGACCTGCGCGTCTACGGCCTGCGCCCAGGCTCCGGCAAGCAGACGGATCTCCGC
>JBFIIN010000267.1:0-5372 GCA_041601225.1 Oceanococcus sp. | reverse complement strand
CTCGGCGCGGGCCTCGGCCTTTAAGTCCTCTATGCCCGGCAGGGGTTGCCACTGCGTCCAGTCACCGCGCGAACGGCTGTGAGCCAGTTCGCGCAGGCGCTGCTCTTCAAATGGCATGACCTTGGCATCGATGAATGCCCGAATGCGGCGCTGGTAGTCCTGGGTGCGGGGGCTGGGGGAAAAATCCATGATGCAGTCTCAATAGGGGCTCGCCAGCGACGATACGGAACTACCGATAATTGATCCAATTTTGTTCTCGAATGGCTTGATATTCACAGAATGCAGGTGCTGAAAAATGCTGAGCGCGCGATCAACGGCCCCCGCAGCTCCACGCGGACAATCCATCCTTGGACGCGCCCCAGGAACGCTACCGCGATTCCGGCCCTGATCTGCGTGACTTTGCAACACGAAATCATGCAGGCTACGCAGCCACGGCTTCGGCACCCGGAACTCGCGGACATGGAGAGCCTGATGAAAGCAATGCCAATACTGCGCCTGATTCCAATTCTGGTTTTGTTGTTCAGCCACAGCGCGCTAGCGGATTCCAGCACAAGCCCAGCGCGATTTACCGCAGCGAGCTTTGGTCTGGGACTGGGCGGCGGCATAGGCAGCATAGACAACGACGGCTGCCGAGCTTTGCAGGACTGCGATGGCACCGGCACCCTGCTGCTGGTCAGCGGCCATTTCAATGCCTTTCTGGGCCCCATAACGCTCGGCGGCCGCGTCATCAAGGACATGGACCGCGACAGCGATGGCTATGAAATTGCCGGCCTGATTGGCATCCGGCCCGGCCGCTCACCCGTGTCCCTCATGGTCGGCCCCGGAAAAATCGTGAAGGCGAGCCGCGGAGCGCGCCGGGAAATCTCCGTAACCAGCCTGGAAATACTCATCGCACCACACGGCCAAAATGTCCAGTACATCGTGCACAGCGCGTCGGGCGATGCCAGCTATATCGCGTTTTCGGTCGCGGTTTCGCTGGGCAGCCAGTAACGGGCCAGCGGCCAAAGCGACCTTTGTCGGATTGCGATTGCGGGGACGTGGATTGCGGGGACGTGATACCGAGTCCCCCTGTTACCTCAAGCCGCTCTTAACTGGTGGGATTGCGGGGACGTGATACCGAGTCCCCCTGTTACCTCAAGCCGCTCTTAACTGGGCCAAGGCCGCGAAATCGGTTTTTGTCGCATTGAGTTTGCCATCCGAGTCATTCGGCAATGGCGGGCTGAACCAGTCTCTGGAGCGTATCGCATGAGAACTCTGCGTCTCATCTTCGCCACAAGCTTTTTATCAGGATGGTGAAAAGCGCCCGCCCAACAGCCTTGATTTGGCTGGATTCACAAAAATTCGAATCAGACAACCGCCTCCACCCTCGATACTCGCCGTTATCTGGCCAAATCTCAGATTTGTGGACGGGATGATCCCATATCAGCGCGTGCGTCATATAGCGAACCCCCGTCTCCGCGCGCTTCACTTTTTTATGCAAGCGCGAGCCCGCATCAGCTGTGGATCCGTGAGTCCTGCCCAACCGCGGTTCGCCTCTGAGAAGGCCGTTTGGCCTGCCGCATTTCCGACAACGGTTTCGGATTTCGGGGACTTGGTATCACGTCCCCAGAAAGATTATGGTTCGAAGCCGGATCAATAAGGCCTCCGTATTGATGACCGACACCATCGAAGCCGCCCTGGCTTTCAGCCGGCCAGAGGATGTGGCCCCAGACCCGGCCCGCGGTGGACTGCTGCGGAATGCCAGCCATGCCGTGGATGCCGCCCCCGAAGAGGTTTTGGCACGGCACATCTGCCAATTTCAGGATCTGAGCGCGGCTGCGGAGCGGTCGCTGAGCCTGGAATCCTCAGGATTCGAAACCATAGATCTGGCTCCGCTTGCCGGTCTGCAGCGTGTGCTGGAGCGGATTCGCCAGGCGGGACATCTCAGCGAGGCCGATGCCGCCGCGATCCGTGCTGAACTCAGAGGGCGTTCCTTTCGCCTGGCCCATGGCAAGCGCCTGCGCCTGTTGCTGATTGCACCTGAGGGCCTGATCATGCGCAAGGCTGGCCCCAACGGGCTGGACGTGCATGGCGGCGCGGGCATGACCGAAATGAATGGTCACGACGGGGCCGTCAGCGTCCACGCCGATCAGGATGTGCACGGCTCGCCGCTGCGCCAGATCATGCGTGGCACTGCACCCTGGTTATTTCGGCACGAGTCTCCCGACGGTCGCAATCGCCTGTCACCTTTTTTTGTTGTGAACATCTGGATTCCCCTGCAGCAGGTCACCCGGCCGCTGACCTTGATGGACACCAGCAGTCTGAATCGGCGGCGGCACCAGACCTGCTATGCCTTTTCCACCGACCATTTCCTGGAGCGGGATGACGCCACCCGGGTCAACGACCTGTGGACCTTTCTGCATGATCCTTCCCAGCGGTGGTATTTCCGTTCGCAGATGGATGCGGCCCAGGCCTATGTGTTCAATACCCTGGGAACGCCGCACGGATCGATCAAACTTCCAGGCGAAGCGCAGGCCGAAGCAGCCTACCGGCAACTACAGGCCGCGCTGTCTGCACTTGAACAGGGTGACCTTCAGCAGCTGCAAGAAGCCGCAAGAGGGGACATGGACGCCTTGCCGGACGCCACGACGCAACCCTTGCAGCAGGCCTGCAAAGCAATGCGAGATTTGCTGGATTCCGCTGCCGAGGCCGGGAACCTGCCTGGCCCGGATTGGCAAGCTCAAGCCGAGGCCGCAATGGATCGAGTCGTGCGCAAGTCGATTGAGCTGCGCGCGGTGGCGTTTGTCAGTCCGGTCTGGCGGCCTGGCGCTGGCTCGTCCTGAGTCAAGCGGAGATAGCGTGCGCCTATTGATGTCAGGCCTGGAATATTGACAGCGCTTTGCTGGATGGAAATCCAAACAAGCCCATTGATCCGAATATGAAACTCCCGCTGAACTGCACTGCTGATTATATTCCCGACTTTCTGAGCCAGACGGAAGCGGACGAGCTCTATCGCATATTGATTGACGAGTACGCCTTGGACCAGGCCCGGCTGGTCATTCATGCGGGCGGACAATGCGTCGCAACCGATAGCTTCAAGATTCTGTTTTCGACCGCTGAGCTCAAAGCACAGAATTCCCACCCGGAGCATATCCACGGCAAGTGTCATACCTGGTCAGGAGCAATGGCCCGTTTGCGCGAAAAGGTCGAGAGCTTGCTGGATAAAAAATTTGAGATTGCGATGTGCCTGTACTACCCCGACGGCAGCTATTTTGCCCCCTACCACTTCGATCAGCAGACATCCGGGGCGCAGACCATCATCCCCTCACTCAGCCTCGGCGCAACACGCAGGTTCGAGTTTCGGGAAAGAAGCAGCGAGGCGACCTATGCCATCGATCTGGCACCCGGAAGCCTGCTCGTTATGGGCGAGGATTGCCAAGATAACTACGAGCACAGCTTGCCGAAAGACCCGCAGTACAAAGATGGGCGGATAAACATCACCTTCCGGGAACCGGCCTTCAAATAATCTGCGCGGCGTGCAGCTTATGACGCGCTCGACCCCGCACCTAACGAATGGGCCTGTTCCCGCTCCTCCGGCTGCGA
Source organism: Oceanococcus sp. (assembly GCA_041601225.1). Taxonomy (GTDB): domain Bacteria; phylum Pseudomonadota; class Gammaproteobacteria; order Nevskiales; family Oceanococcaceae; genus JBFIIN01. The sequence continues at coordinate 1,790 of JBFIIN010000267.1, read as the reverse complement.
ACGCGGATCGATATCGGCTGACATTGCCGTCAGGAGCAGCGCATCGCTGAAATCAGCCTGCCCGGCCAACTCCGTCGGCTGCCTGACCTGGACCCGGTACAGCGTGTAGCTGGCCATGAGCAGATGGATGCCCCCGGTAAACACATAAAGGCTCCGCGGCCCGAAGTAGCCCATCATCACTGAGGCGATGAACGGCCCGATAATGGCACCGGCCGAGTACATCAACAACAGGCCACTGGCGGCTTCAACAAAGCCGCCGGCATCGATGAAATCGTTCAGATGAGCCGCGCACAAGGCATACAGGGGGAATGCGAAAGCACCGAACAGCACCGTGCCGAGGTAAACCGGCAGCAGGCCGTGACCACCGAAGCCCACCAGCACAGCTGCCCCAAGGCTGGCTCCGAGGCTGGCCCAGATGATCACCCAGCGCCGATCCATGCGGTCGGAGATGTTCCCCAACGGCCATTGACCGAGCGCACCCGCGACGACCGTCAGGCTCATGAAAATCGCCGTCGTTTGCGTGTCGGCGCGAACACTTTGGGCGAACACCGGGCCAAGCGTCCAGAACGCGCCATTGGCCATACCCACACCCAGGCAGGCCACGATCGCGACGTGCGCACGCTCGAACAGAAACCCGAGCCGCACGCTGACCGTGGCGGGCGGATCGGGGGCCTGTGACGCGCTGACAACCACCGGCACCGTGGCCATGGAGACAAGCATCGCGGCAACGGCAAACAGGACCAGTTCCTCGACACTGGCCAGTGTGATAGCCAGCTGACCCAGCGTAATGACCGACAGATTGATAATGGTGTAAATCGAGAACACCAGACCGCGATTCTCGTTGCTGGCCCGGTCATTGATCCAGCTCTCGATGACAATATACGAGGTCGCAAAACACATCCCGACAACACACCGCGACAGCCACCAGACTCCTTTGGTATCGACCAGGCCCATCAACAGCGTAAGGGAACAGATAACGGCGACCAGCGCGGCAAAGGTCCGGATGTGACCGACCCGCTGCACCAGCCGCGGTCCCAACAGACACCCCGCCACAAAACCGCTGAAATAGGCCGTTCCCATCAGACCGATATCGACCGGAGAAAAGCCCAGAAACGTCGCCCGAACCGGCAGCAGAACGCCCAGCAGCCCGTTGGCGGTGAACAGCATGGCCACGCTGGCCAGCAAGGCTGCAATAGGAAACAGCGTCTTTTTCATGGGTAGTCGTAAACTCGATGACAACGGCCCGCGCCACCGGTGACCTCAGCCAAAACCGGAACGGGCCAGCCAAGATCCTGTCAGGCCGACGATCTCAGCTGAAAATTGGGAGTTGAACACATGATCTCCCGTTCCGCATCGCTCATTTCGGTCTGCACGTCGGCGAACAGAGGCGTGCTCAAATAGCGCTCACCGGTATCCGGCAACATGCACAAGACCACCGCGCCCGGAGCCGCCTGTTCGCACACCTGCCGCGCTGCCGCAAAGGTGGCGCCCGAAGAGATGCCAACGAAGATCCCCTCTTGTTGGGCGAGTTGCCGGCTCCAGTGCATGGCATCGGCATTCTTCACGGTCAGAACCCGTTCGAAAGCCTTGGCCGCCACCGCATCGGCAGTCAGCTTGGGAATGAACGCCGGGCTCCAGCCCTGCATGGGATGCGGCTTCCAGCTGGCGTGGCTGGCAGCCGGCGAGCCATCCGGGTTGCTTTCCTGCCTGACACCACTGGATAGCATGGCCGCGTCTTCCGGTTCACACACCACGATTTTCACGTCCGGCCGTTCCGCGGCCAGCACCCG
>JBFIIN010000266.1:0-5375 GCA_041601225.1 Oceanococcus sp. | reverse complement strand
AGCGCCAGACAAACGGCAAGGATTCCGTACCTTCTGCTAGGCATGGCGCACTTCCTCTCGATATTTCAGCGGGTCAATAGTATTGCTGCATGATGCGCGTACGATCCCGCCAAAGCAACTCAGACGGATGACGAATGCACGGCCAGTTTGGTCTGAATGAAATCGGCATGCGACAGGTTCAGGAGTTCACAGATACGCCTCAGCAGATGCTCTTCATAGCGATGCAGTTCCCCGTCGGCATAAGCCACCCGCCATAAGAATTCCAGCAGGCTGCGCTTTTCCGTCCGGCCCAGTTCCGCGTTGATCGTTCGCAGGTGCTCATCAAAGGATGCCGCCGTTTCGCGCTCCTGACGGGCAACAGCTGACAGTTCTGCGGCATCGGTCACCGAGAGGCCAAAGTGGCTGGCCAGGGCGCGCTCCACCGCGGCCGCCTCTGCGGGGTCATCCTGATAATCCGCGCGCGCGATTTCCACGAGCAGTACCGCTGCGGCATGGCGAATTCGCTCCTGAGGATCGGGACGATCCGCATCAACTGCCAGCAGCCGATTAAAGCGATCCCAAAAGGCCATGGCGCTGCTTAAAACCCGATGCCGGCGCGAAGATTGAACGACGTGTTGCGACCCGTGTTGTCGGCCTCCAGCACCAGGACCACAAGAACCAGATTCAAACGGACACCTGCATAGAATTTGTTGTTGCTGGGTTCCTCGGTACTCAGCGGCACGCCGGAACCCGGCTCGGCGCGCCCCCAGACCCGACCGACGCCAGCATAGGGCGTGGCAATCGCGAAGCCCTTTGACACGGACAGATCGATGCTTGCGGTGCTGAAATCAAAATCATCAATGCCCAGGCTTTCGCTGTACGCCAGGCGTAGCCCCAGCGCCGGAGAAACCAAGCCGCCCTCGGCAATCGCGTAACGCAGTTCGGCGCCCCAGAGCTCCACATTGCTGTCAAGGACTTCGGCATAGAATCCCCCGACATCCAGGCCAAAGGGCAAACCCTTGCCCGCCCTGACTCCGGCCACGGCAAATTCGCTGAACCCAGACCCCGTGAGCCGCCGCCAGGCCCCGCGGTTCTCCAGTTCCGTATAGCTGAGCGCACCACCCACGTGAAAGCCGACCAGACCCAGCGGTTCGCTCGGATTCAGGGGTTTGAAACTCAGCGCGCCAGTCATGTCCTCAGCCACCGCTGCAAAATCGGCCTGCACCGGCGCGACGACGCGCACGCTCTTGCCCCAGGCCACAGCGGGACCGGACAAGATCAACAGCAGTAAAACTCGCAACATTATCGCTTCATGCCTGCATAGATTGCGGGGGCGCGCAGAATAACATCTCGCACCGTGGCTCAAATACGCGGTTCCAGCCAGGTATCCACGCGGCTGCGCAGCCCACCCAATTCGCCATGAAAGAAATGCCCGGCACCGGCAACGATCTGGACGTCGGGCGGCGGCCGCAAAGCCCGCACCCGCGCCAGGGTATCCGCGCAGTCCACCACATCGTCCGCAGCGCCGTGGACCAGCAGCCAATCGCAGTCCGGCCGAACCAGTTCGGTGGGCGCCACATAGCTCAAGGGCGGCGCGACGGTCACCAAAGCCCGTGGCGTTTCGCGAGCGGCCAGCACCAGACTGATAAAAGCGCCAAACGAGAATCCGGCAAGCACCACGGGCAATCCGGGATAGGACTCTTGCGCGTGCGCGAGGACGGTCGCGGCATCATCCAATTCGCCCTTCCCCTGGTCATGCACGCCCCCCGACTGGCCGACCCCGCGAAAATTGAAACGCACCGCAACACAACCACGCTGCTGAAGCGCGCGCGCCAAGGTGTACACGACCTTGTTGTCCATGCTGCCGCCAAACAGCGGGTGCGGATGGCAGATGACCGCCACCGCGCGCGCAGGCGCGGGCGGCGTATCCATCCGGAGTTGCAAGGGGCCCGCGCAGCCCGGCAGAAACGGCGCCGCTGCGTCAGGCAGAGGCACGGCTCATATCCTTGTCCACGACGTCCCTGGTTCTTGCACCGTCTCCCGCCGGCTTGGGCGGGAAGTAGTACACGACAGTATCCCCAGCGCGCGGGCGAATTGGGCTTAACGGAGCATGGAACGTCAGCCGGCCCGCGTCACGCAGGATGCCAATGGGCACCGCCTCCCCCGGAATATCGGCCAGGAAATTCTCCCAGTCGTAGGTTTCGGTAATTCGGGTCTTGCCGAATTTCCAGCCCTGAAAATGCCGCCGCCACAACTCCTCGTATTGGGAGTCCTCGGAAAACGCCATGACACCGGTCAGCGGCTTGGCCACCGAACGGGTGTGGTGAGTTTCCTCGGCGGCATACATGGGCAACTGAAAGACCCTGTCGCGACCGATTTCCGCCGCAAAATGCCGGCAAACCAGAGCGTTATAGGCATCGTTGCTGGTCGCGGCCAGCAAGCTGCCGACACCAGCCAATTCCAACGACTGTTGCACCCCTTCCGACAAGATCTCCCCGTACTGGACCGAGACCCCAGCCAGCCGTGCATCGCGCAAGCGGTGCCAGGAGTTGTCGACCAACAGTACATTCACGTTCATATCGCGATTCAGCGCCAGGGCCAGGTCAGTCGTCCACGGTGACGCCCCGACGATGAGCACGGCATTCGACGACACGGTCAGATCCAGGCGCCGGGCCAGGCGGGCAATGCTGAATCCATGCGCGAGTACGGTGGCGAACACCATGCTGAATACCAATGGCGCCAGCAGCTCCGCGTCGGGATATCCGGCGGCAACCAGCTCCGGCCCGAACACGCCCGCCACCGCGGCGGCGACCACGCCGCGCGGCGCGATCCACGCCAGCAGAAGTCGGTCGTTCCATTTCATATCGGTGGCGAATGTCGCCAGCATGATGGCCAGCGGACGCACCACGATCATCATCGTGACCACCAACGCGGCCAGGTGCCAATCCAGCTTGGCCAAGATCCCCGGATCAAGATCCGAGGTGAGCAACACGAATACGGCCGAGACCAGCAGGACGGTGATGTATTCCTTGAAGCGCCGCATTTCATCCATGCTGGGCAGGTTCATATTGCCCAGCACCAAGCCCATTACGGTCACCGCCAACAACCCGGCCTCGTGCTGCAAGCCATTGGACAGGGCGAAGACCACCAGCACCATGGCCAGCATGACCGGCGCTTTGAGATATTCAGGAATCCAGGCGTTCTGGATCGAGCGCCCGAGAAACAATGCCGCCCCACCGCCAATCCCGGCCGCCGCCACCAGCGCCAGGCCGATGCTGGCGACTACCTGGTCGGTGTCGGCTTCGCCCTGCAGCACAAACCACTGCACCACAAGCACAGCCGCAAGCGCACCGATCGGGTCGTTGATGATTCCTTCCCACTTGAGGTACGAGGCGGTGCGTTTGTTCAGATTCGCTTGACGAAGCAGCGGCAAGATCACGGTCGGCCCGGTGACCACCATGATGGCGCCGAAGACCAACGAGGTCGGCCAGGACAGCGCGCCGATGGCATGCGCCGCAACGCTACCCAGGACAAAGCTCAGCAAGGCCCCGACCGACACCAGACGCTTGACCCCGGAAGCCGCGTGCGTCAGTTCGTGCCAATGCAGATTCAGGCCGCCTTCGAACAGAATGACCGCCACACAAAGCGATACAACCGGGCGGAAAACCTCCCCCAGATCCGCGCTTGGGCGAATGAGGCCAAGGACCGGGCCCACCAGCAACCCCGCCGCTGCGAACAGCACGATGGCGGGGAGCCGCAGACGCCAGCCCAGCCAGTGCGCGAATACGCCCAGCGCCACCACCATCACGATCAGATTGGCCAGGTCCATTCTAGAACCCTCCGGCGTCTGCAGAGCAGAACGCGATCACCAGCTCGGGTCCTTGCGGCGGCCCAGGTGCGGCACCAGCAGCCCGAGCAGCACGCCAACGAACAGCACGCCTGCACCCAGCATCAGGAAATCCCTCCGCGCGCTCTGATGCTCCGCGGCCTGCGTGAGGTCCTTGATCTGCAAATTCAGACCCCGAACCTGGTGCTGCAACTGTTCCTTCTGTTCGCGAACTTCCAGCGCCGAGGCGGCAGCGGCGCGAATGTCCGCAAGTTCCGCGCTGAGCTCAGCGCTTTGGCTCAGCAGGGCGTCGCGTTCGGCCAGTAGCGCGGCCTCGGACTCGCGCAGCGCTGCGATTTGCGCCTCAAGCTGTGTGTGGCTGGTCTGAGCCTGGGCAAGCTCCCCTTGCAGACTTTGCAGACGGTCACGCGCCACCGGTCGGTCCAGCAGGTAACGCTCAATAACCCAGCCTTCCGTCCCCTTCGGGGTGCGTACCTTCACATAACCCTTGGCGGTTTCCAACACTTCGAGCGCCGTTCCGCTCTTGACTTGCGCCAAGATGGCGAACTCTGTCCCCTGCCCCCTGCGTACCATGATGCTGAGCTGGTCGGTGACGTAACGCGTCTCCGCCAGGACAGAGCCCGCGAGCAAGCACAGCACCAGTCCAAGGTATCGCCTCATACCGACCCAGCCTGGAAATGGAAGGCGGAAGTCTAGCAGCCAAAACTCTTTGCGGCTTGAGCTCTTATACTGCGCCCGCCATGGCCTATCTGACCGACATAGGCGCCAACCTGGCGCATAGCAGCTTCGATGCGGACCGCGAAGCGGTCCTGCTGCGCGCAGCCCAAACCGGCGTTGGTACCATTCTGGTGACCGGCAGCTGCACGGAGAGCTCCCAGGCCGCCGCCCGGATGGCCGCCCGCGAAGCACCGGTGGCCTTGTACGCGACCGCCGGCATGCATCCCCATTACGCCAAAGACTGTGATGAAGAAACGCTGCGCCTATTCCGCGAACTGGGCCGGAATAAAAAGGTCGTCGCAATCGGCGAGACCGGCCTCGACTACTGCCGAAATTTCTCACCCGCGCCGACTCAGCAGGCAGCATTTGCAGCCCACATAGACATTGCTGCAGACCTGCAGTTGCCGATGTTCCTGCATCAGCGCGACGCGCATGCGGACTTTCTGTCTATCTTGCAACCGCAACTGCCCAAGCTGTCCGGCGCCGTGGTGCATTGTTTCACCGGCACCGAGGCCGAACTCGAAGCCTACCTGGATCTGGATCTCTATGTGGGCATCACCGGCTGGATTTGTGATGAACGCCGCGGCCACCATCTGCAGGAATTTATCCACAAGATTCCCGATGACCGTATTCTGATCGAAACCGATGCGCCCTATTTGCTGCCGCGCTCGATTTCCCCGCGCCCGCGCAGCCGCCGCAACGAACCCATGTGGCTGGCAGAAGTAGCGAGCACGGTCGCACGTTGCCGAAACCAGGACATGGTTGAACTGGCGCACCTGAGCACGGCGAACGCCGCTCGCCTGTTCGGTCTGCCTCCAGCCTGACCTGCAGT
>JBFIIN010000265.1:0-5455 GCA_041601225.1 Oceanococcus sp. | reverse complement strand
CCTACAACAGCTTCACCGACGCGGCCGAGAAGTTTGCCGGCGGGCGTGCGCGCCTGCTCGATGCCTATGTCCACGGCACCTGGATGATCGGGGATTCCGGCGCGCTGAACGTGCGCCTGGGCCGCCACATCGCCGCCTGGGGCGAGAGCCTGTTCATGTACGGCGTCGCGCTATCTCAGTCGCCGGCCGACGCGACCAAGGCCACCGTGCCGGGCGCGGACGTCAAAAGCATCCTGCTGCCGGTCAATCAGATCTCGATGCAATGGTCGCTCAACGACAGTCTGACCATCCTGGGTCAGTACAAACTGGAATTCAAGGAATTCGAGCTCAACCCGGTCGGCGAATTCTTTTCGGTCGCTGATGTCGTGGGTCCGGGCGCAGAGTTCATCTACGGTATTCGCAACCCGTTCTTTTTCGACAACCTGTCTGAGGTCGATATCGCCTCCAACGACATGGTGGAAACGATCAATCTGATTCAGACGCTGACTTTCGGGGAAGAATTCGTACCCGTACCGGGCGTCATCCCTGAAGAACTCAACGGTCTCATGCTGCCGCAATCCGGGCAGGCATTTCCCGGCACCCCGACCGGAATCAACGTCCAGCGCGGACCCGACATCGTGCCCTCGGACCATGGCCAGTATGGCCTGGGCCTGCGTTATCAGCTGAATTCCACGACCACCGTGGGCGCCTATCGCCTGCGCTACCACAACATGACGCCGGCACCCGTACAGAATTACGGCTATGCCGTCCTGGTTCCGAGCCAGGGCCCCGGCCTGCCGCCCGTCACAACGGAGCACCTGGGCGAATTGCTGGTGCCGGTGACCTACAACATCAAGTTCTTCGACGGTATCGACCTGTCTGCGCTGAGCTGGTCGACCGTGCTATTCGGCACGAACTTCGCCGGCGAGTTCATCTGGCGCGAGGGCGTCGATGTGCTGGTCGATGTCTGGGGCGGGGCCCTGCTCGGGCCTATCCCGACCCCAACCCGCAGCGATGTCGCACAGGTCCTGCTGTCTGGCCTGTATGTGGCCGGGCCGGCCCTGTGGTGGGACTCGCTGGCCATCGTCGGAGAAACGGCGTTCATTCATGTTGAAAACATCGACCCGGCGCTCGGCCCCGACGGTGAGACCTACTACGACGACTTGACCTTCAGCCGCGATGCCTGGGGCTACTCCGCCCTGGCGCTGATGGATACCCGCAATGTATTTGATGGCTGGGATCTGAACATCACGACGGCGCTTGGCGGCATTGGCAAGGGCCAGTCCTCGCTGCTCGGTGGTCTGGGTTCGCTGATGGGCGAAGGCGATTATCGCTTAGGCCTGGCCTTCAACTTCACCCGCCTCAATCGCCTGACTCTGGGCGTGGCCTATAACGGATTTCTCGGCGGACGTCCGCACTTTTCCAAGCGGCCATACCAGGATCGCGACACCCTGGCGTTTACGGCCAAATACAGCTTCTAAATTCATCACAGCCAGAACACAGTCATGGATGATGCTCCCTTTGACGCCCGGGACTTTCGGCAGGCCTTGGGGTCATTCGCGACCGGCGTAACGATCATTACCACCCGCGCGCCGGACGGGGAGCCGCTGGGGCTGACGGTGAGCAGCTTCAATTCGGTCTCGCTGCAGCCGCCTCTGGTCCTGTGGAGTCTGGCGGAGTCCTCATTCTGCCTGCCGGTGTTCAAGACCGCCCGGAACTGGGCGGTACATGTGCTCAGTTCGGAGCAGGAAGCCCTTTCGACCCGCTTCGCCTCAAGCGGCACTGACAAATTCAACGGGGTGGAGATCGAAGATGGCCTGGGCGGCATCCCGCTGCTGCGCAACTGCACGGCCCGGTTCCAGTGCGAAACGGCATTTCAGTATCAGGGGGGCGATCATCTGATTTTTGTGGGCGAAGTCAAAGCCTTTGATCGTGACCCGCGCGCACCGCTGGTATTCCATGGCGGTCGCTACGCTCACGCCACGCAGCGTGACAGTCGTGCCGACAAGCCGCGTAGCCCCTATTTGGCGGGAAGCTTCAGCGACAATTTTCTCGGCTATCTGCTTGGGCGCAGCCATTTTCAGTTTTTCGGCCAGATCAAACCGCTTCTGGAAGCTGAACGACTCAGCGACGAGGAGTTCTATATCCTCTCAACGCTGACCTTGAAGCCACAGATGACCGATGCCCAGCTGGATGCGGGCATGGCCGGCGTACTGGACGAGCGCAGCAGCACGGCCCTGGCCTCGATGGTTGAACGTGGACTGGTGCAGCGCGACGCAGACGCACAGGGCGGTCCCGCGCATTACCAGCTGACCAGTGCTGGCCGTGAAAGCGCGCTGCGCTTGATCTCGGCAGCCAAGGCTGTGGAATCCCAGGTCATCGAGCGCTTGGGCAGCGAGGAATCAGCCGTACTCAAATCCCTGCTACATCGCATGCTCGACTGCATCGACCCGGCCGCAGAGAAGCTCTGGCAGGACTGAGGAGCTGCCGCCGGGCGCGAACCCTACGGCGCAGCGGCGCGGGATTGGCCGCAGCCGAGCCAGCGCGCGTTAGACTGGGCGCACCGCGTCCATATTCGGAGTTCGACCATGCGTTTACCGATACTGCCGAGCCTGCTGATCCTGGCCGGCCTGCCCCTGCTCCTCAGCCTGAACGCATGCAGCGTCACCAGCGAGGCCACCGAAGTGCCCTTTGATCTGGCCTCCACCTCGGGTGAGGCTTCCACGTCCTCGTCCAGTTCCGGCGACGACGAAGCTGACGCAAAAACGGCGGCACGGGAGCGTTTCGTCGCTTCGCAGATCGACTGGCTGCGGCGCGATGCAGCGCGGGGCCAGGGCGAGAGCCTGGATGCCCTGGCCGTCCTGTTGGGCGAACCCGATAGCCTGGCCTTCGGGCAATGGACCCAGACCCACTACGCCCAACTGTTCACGAACCTGGAGCAGCCGAGCGAACTGCTGGCGCGAATCTCAGACTACCGCTGAGCCGTGTCGATGCGGGCCAGCGTTTGCGGCCCGAGCCGTTGCATCTGCTGCCGGATCCCGGCCGGGCGTTCGCGGGCAAACTCTGTGGGCGGCTGAATTTGATAGCGGCCGGGAGCCGGCAACAACACCGCCAACCAGGCCGACTCGGCCTCGCTCAGGCGCGCGGCGGGCTTGGCGAAGTAGACTTGGGCGGCTTCCTCGGCACCGAAAATATCCGGCCCGAACTGCGCGAAATTGAGGTACAGCTCCAGGATGCGCTGCTTGGACCACAGGAGTTCCGCCACTACGGTCAACCAGGCCTCCAGGCCCTTGCGCAGCACGCTGCGCGAAGGCGATAGATAGAGGTTTTTGACGGTCTGTTGCGAGATCGTGCTTGCACCGCGCAACTGGCCATCGCGCTGGGCTTCGAGCAGTGCCCGACGGATGGCCGCCAGATCCACGCCTGCGTGCTCGGGGAAGCGCTGGTCCTCCGCGGCGATCACGGCCAACTTCAGACTGTCCGCGATCAAATCGTATGACACCCATTGCTGGCGCAAAATCTCCGCTGGCGCCAAACGGGCCTGCGTCTGCCGCATGAAGGCCGAACTGTCGGGATTCCATAGCGCGTGACGGCCGACGAACAGCGCACTGACGAACACCAGCAGGAGCGCCGCCCAGATGATCAGGCCGGCGAACCAGCGCCCGAGGCGTCGGCGTGGTTTGCGCGGCGCCGGCTTGCGGCGCTGCGGCACCACAATATCGGCCAGATCTGGCGGCCGCGAGTGGGCATCCACAGGATTCAGGGTCGGTGAATTTCGGGGCGCGGGCATGGCCGCTATTGTAACTGCGGAGCAACGAATCGAGCCCGCAGGTCGCGCCAAACGCCTGGGAATGGCCTGCGCCTGCAGGTCGCCCGACGCGGCGCTGGCCGGGCCAGAGCTTAGGCCGCTCCAAAACCTGATTCCGGCACCCTCCGAGCAGGCCAAAATCTGGAAAGGCCGCAGTGCCTGACGAACCGTCACTCAGGAGCGCGACCATCAGCCCTCGGTTCTTCGACAACCGCCGGCATCGGCTCGATGGTCTAGTGCAGGTAATCCCGCAACAAAGGGCCGAGCGCAACCTGCGCCTGCAGCCCCTTCAAGGTCCAGTAGTGGCCGGCTGACATGCGGTCCACGTAAGCCGTCCGCACCGCCGGCTGAAATTGATGCAGGCGCTGCATCATTTCGGGAGTGCGCGCCATCACCGCCTGGTGCAGGTTGCTGGCACCAAAATCAAAAGCGGCGTTGTCGGAAAAGGCGCCTAGCAGCAGGTCGCGCCAGCTGGCGTAAAAAGCGTGCTCGACCGCCGGCGAGCCGGGCACCCGTACCCCCAGCCGGCATAAAGCCTCATCTGCAGCCGACCAATTCTCGTCCAGAGCGGCGCGAAGCACATCACCATAGGCCCGGACAATTTCCGGTTCCAGGCGCTTGACGCAGCCAAAGTCGTAGACCACCAGACTTCCGTCAGGCCGGAACGCAAAGTTCGCCGGATTCGGGTCGGCGTGCACCGCATTGAGGTGAAACACCGAGCGGCACATGAAATGGAAAAGGTCGACAGCCAGCTGATTGCGCAGCTCCTGATCGTAGGCCTCACCCAGTTCATCGAGATGGTCACCCGGCTCCAGGACCATCGTTAGCACCTGCGCGCCGCACAGCTCCGGCACCACCTGGGGAATGATGATGTGATCATCAGCGTCAAAATATTCACGAAACAGCGCCATGTTGCGCGCCTCCTGCACATAATCCAGTTCTTCGTGCAAACGCGCGCGAATTTCCTCGAACAGGTCGTCCAGCACAGCTTTTCTGACCTTGACCAGCCTTCCCATACGCAATGCGAATTTCAGCTGCGCCAGATCGGAGTCACAGGACTGGGCCACACCCGGATACTGCACCTTGACGACCACCTCCCGACCATCGGCCAGCCGGCCCCGATGGACTTGACCAATCGACGCCGCGGCATAGGGCTCGACGTCCAGTTCGGCGAATAGCTTGTTGGACGATTGGCCGAACTCCGCTTCGATCTGATCCACGATGACCTCGAAAGGCATCGGCGGTGCCTGCTTCTGCAGGGACTTCAGGGGCCCGGCGATCTCGTCCGGCAAGAAGTCCGATGCCTGCGAGGCCAATTGCCCCAGCTTCATGACCGCGCCTTTCAAATCTCCCAGAGTCCGCGCGAGTTCCGCACCGGCCTGACCGTGCAAGGCCTCGCGCGCCTCCCGGCGCTGATCGACATTGCGAAAACCATTGGCAATGGCATGGCCCGCATAGCGGCCCGCCAGCGTCGCGGTCATGCCGGCCAGCTTCAGAAAGCGCTTGCGGCCGGCCGCCGGACGGGAATCTTTTCTATCACCCATGTGCACATAGTAGTACGCCGCCAGCCGTCTCAGGCCATTCGGACCACACCACCCAGCTCTGCGGGGCGCGACGCCAGGCCGCGCATTCTGCCCCGGATGCCCATCCACGTCTTGGCGGGGGGGG
>JBFIIN010000264.1:0-5469 GCA_041601225.1 Oceanococcus sp. | reverse complement strand
GCCCCGCCCAGTTTGTCCGCAATCAATTTTTCCGCGGTGTCCTCGTCGGGAATCCGCAGCAGGGCTTCGGCGACGCACATGAGCAGCACGCCTTCCTGGGTTGATAGATCGTATTCACGCAGCAACGCATCCAATGGGCTTTGCTGCTCGGCCAGGCCGCGCACCGCGCGCACCCAGGTCGCCGCCTGGGCGCTCACGGCCTCGCCCTGCCCCGGGCTCCAGGCCGCGGCGGCCAGCAGCCGCGCCACAACGGTGGCTTCGTCCGCCAGATAATCCGCGTTGAGCGCTGGACCGGTCATGGCCTTACCAGCCGCAGCTCCGACCGGAATTTTCTTTCGCCAGCCATTCGCGCAATGGCGCGAAGTATTCCAGCAAGGCCGCGGCGTCCATCTGCCCATGCCCGGTCAGTATCGCCATGGTCTCTGGCCAGGGCTGACTCTGGCCTTTGGCCAGCATGTCCCACATGCGCTGGCCGGCCACCTTGCTCCCGGCGAAGCTGCACTCGTGCAGCGGCCCCTGGAAACCCGCCGCATCACACATGGCCTTGTAGAACTGGAACTGCATGATGTGCGCCAGGAAGTAACGCATATAGGGCGTGTTGCCCGGAATATGGTATTTCGCGCCCGGATCGAAATCCTCCGGGCTACGCGCAACCGGCGGCGCAATGCCCTGATACCTGAGTTTCAGATCCCACCACGCCTGAGTGTAGTGCTCCGGCCCGACCTCGCCGGCAAATACCCGCCAGCGCCATTGGTCCACCAACTTGCCAAAGGGCAGAAAAGCGATCTTGTCCAGCGCCATGCGCATCTGCCAGTTCACCACGGCGCGTGGGTCGGCGCTGGCCGATCGGGCCAGCCCCACCGATTGCAAATAGCTGGGCGTCATGGCCAGAACCATGGTGTCGCCGATAGCTTCATGAAATCCATCGTGAGCGCCACGCTGGAACAGGTAGGGTTGTCCGTTATAGGCCAGGTCGTAGTAGATGTGACCGAGCTCGTGATAGATCGTGGTGAGGTTTTCGGCATCGGGCTCGATGCACATCTTGATGCGCACATCCAGGTCCAGATCCAGGGTCCAGGCGCTGGCATGACAGACGACCTCGCGGTCACGCGGCTTGGTCAACAAAGACCGCTCATAGAAAGTCCTGGGCAAGGCCGGCATTCCCAGGCCAACATAAAAACCTTCGGCCTGTTCGACCATCTGCCGCGCGGTGTAGCCCTGTTGCTTCAAGGCCTGGGTCACGTCGATGGACGGCGCCGCCGGAAAGGGCGTGACCAGATCGTAGATATTGCTCCATTGCTGGGCCCACATATTGCCCAGCAAATGGGCGGGGATGGGGCCGTTGGCCGGCACCAGATCGCCATACTTGTTGCGCAGTTCCGCGCGCACGGTGCAATGCAATTCTTCATACAAGGGCCGCACCTGCTCCCACAAGCGCTCGACCTCGGCGGCAAACTCCACGGCCGGCAGATCGTAGCCCGCGCGCCACAGATCGCCGGCATCGGCATAGCCCAATTCCCGCGCTCCGACATTTTCCAGCTCCGCGAAACGCTGGTAAGGCGCCTTCATGGGCCGCGCGACCGTACGCCAGCCCAGCCAGGCGGAAAGCAAGGCATCGGGGTCGCGACTGTGGTCCATGATCCGCTCGAGATCCCGCAAATCCTGGCAGGATTCCGGCCCCGCGGGACAGTAGCGCCCGCTGCCGTACATGGCCTCCAGCTTGGAAGTCAGCTCGGTGTATTCGCGCAACTGACTGGGCGTGGTGGGTGCCGCTGCCTTGTGCTTGAGCAGATCAAACTGACGCGCCGTGAGGGGATGCATGTTGACCCCATCAAACCGCCGTGCCTCGCGCGCCCTGTCGGTCAAATACCCCAAACTGCGCTCATAGGCCCGCGATGACAGCTGCTGAGTGTCATCGGTGATATGCGTGGCCGCCACCCAGGACGCGCTGGAACTTTCGCGGTAGTACTCACGATATTCGGCATCAAAGCGATTCAGAAAGGCCCGGGCACCCGCGGCACTGTGTGACAAACCCTCGGTGCCCCAGGTCGCGCAGGCGGCCAAAGACGAGATCAGCAGAACAGTCAAAACTTTTTTCATGGACGCGCCTCCGCCACCGCCCCTTCCGGCTGCGCCACCAATGCAGACGGCTTGGCATTGACCTCAGGACCTGCCAAGCGTTTGAGCAGGGGTGTCAGCAGCAGCAGCAGCGCGCCGGCACCCAGGCCGATCCACAGCAACTTGCTGAACAGGGCGGTGTATGAGGCACGCGCCACTTCGATCGCGATGACCTCGCCAACGCGGGCATCAATCGCCGCGAGCTTGGACAACTGGGCCGCCATGAATTCCGAATAGGCGGTAGCCAGAAACCAGGCGCCCATCATCACCCCGACTACGCTGGGCACCGACAGTTTGGTCACGGCGGACAGCCCCACAGGTGACAGGCAAAGTTCCCCTGTGGTGTGCAGCAGATAGGCGAGCACGAACCAGCCAAGGGCCACCTGCCCAGCCGCGTTTGGCGCGGCCGCTCCGAGCACGAGCGCACCGAAGCCAAGACCAGCCTGGGCGATGCCCAGAGCGAACTTGAGCGGCGCGCTGGGGTCCCATCCCCGACGCCCCAGCCATTGCCACAACAGCGCAAAGAACGGGGCCAGCAGGAAGATGAACAGCGCATTGAGCGAACCCAGCTGCGCCGCGGTAAAGGTGAGTCCGAAGGCCTCGCGATCAAGCACGCGATCCGCGAACAAGGTCATGCTCGCGGCCGATTGCTCAAACAGGGCCCAGAACACCACGCTGAATACGGTCAGTACGGCGAGCGCGATCATGCGACCACGCTCGGCCGGATTGCAGCGGGCGGTCACAAACCAGACCAACCAGACCAGCACCGCCAGCGACAGCAGGTTCAGGGTCCAATGCACGACAGTTTCAAACTGCACCATCTGCCAGACCACGAACAAAGCGCCCAGCGAGACCAGATAGATCAACCATTCGCGGCTCAAGGGGCCCAGGACCCGGGTCCGCAGATGCGCGGGATCGTGGGGCTCGGCGTGCCCCTGCAGATGTTGCTGGCCACCAAGAAAGCTCACCAGTCCGATCAGCATGCCGATCCCCGCCGCCCCAAAGCCATAGCGCCAGCCATAGGTTTCGCCCAGGTAGCCACACAACAGGGTGGCCACGAAAGACCCGATGTTGATGCCCATGTAGAAAATCGTAAAACCGGCATCACGCCGCGGGTCCCCTGGCGCGTACAGGCGGCCCACGATGGTGGAAATATTGGGCTTCAAGAAACCCACGCCAACAATAATCAGGGCCAGGGAAAAGTAAAACACCTGCAAGGCTTGCGCGTCCTGGACCACTGCGCCGTTCACGATCTGAGCCGGCGCGCCCTCAAAGGCCATTCCCAAATGCCCCAGGCAGAGCAGAATGGCCCCGAAAGTGACGGCTTTGCGCATACCCAGGTAGCGGTCTGCCAGCATCCCGCCGATCACCGGCATGGCATAGACCAGGGCCGCATAGGAGGCCAGCACGCCCAGGCCCTGGGAATCGTCGAACAAATGGTATTTGGTCAGATACAGCAGCAGCAGGTACTTCATTCCATAGAATGAAAACCGCTCCCACAATTCAGTAAAGAAGCACACATACAAGCCACGGGGGTGCCCCCAAAGCTCCGCCGACTGCTCGGCCGCCGCGCTGCTGGACATAGTCTCCTCGGTCATTTTCGCGGATCTGATGGTCGTGCACTCCCACGCCCGCCCTCTGCCCGCTTCTTTGCAAAGCGCGCAGTATACCGACCGCCGGCCGCTTGAATCCGTTGCGGCTTGGCTGCACTCTGTGATGCCGAGCAGTCAGAATGATAATTCACGGGGGAACGGGCGGATGACGGACGTACGCAAGCAGAGAGTACTGATCACCGGCGCCGCCAGTGGCCTGGGCAAGCTGCTGGCCCACCGGCTGGGCCTGCTGGGCGCCGAACTGGTGCTCTGGGATATCAACGCGCAAGGCCTGACAGCGATCAAGGAAGAGCTGGAAGGACACGGCATCCCGGCCAGCACCTATGTCTGCGATCTCAACGCGCGTGAGGCGATCGCCGCGGTTGCCGCCGAGGTGCTCAGCGATCATGGCGGAATCGATGTGCTCATAAACAATGCCGGAGTGGTGACCGGGAAAAGTCTGACCGAGGCCAGCGACGAGGACATCCTGCTGACCTTCAACGTCAACAGTCTGGCCCTGTTCTGGACCAGCCGCGCGTTTCTGCCCGGCATGCTCGAGCGCAACCACGGACACATCGTGACCATCGCTTCTGCCGCAGGACTGGTCGGAACGGCCCGCCTGGTTGACTACTGCGCCAGCAAATTCGCGGCGGTCGGATTCAACGAAGCCCTGCGGCTGGAGCTGAAGCGCCAGGAGCAGGACATCAAGACCACCGTGGTCTGCCCCTATTACATCGATACCGGCATGTTTTCCGGTGTCAAAACCCGCTTCGCGAGCATCTTGCCCATCCTCGCGCCCGGCTATGTCGTCGAGCTGATCGTCAGCGCGATTCAGCACGACAAGCCGCGGGTGGTCACACCGCGCTTTGTGATGATCAATTTTCTGGGCCGTCTGCTGCCGGTCCGCCTGTTCGACGCTCTCATGGATTTTTTCGGAATCAGCAAGTCCATGGACGAATTTACCGGCCGCCCGGGCCACTAGCCCGGCCTGTTCAGGCGCCACGCGCCCAGCCCGGTCTTGTCGCCAGCACCGAGGCGGCGTAACGTTTTGCTGACGGAGTTATTGAATCGTGTCCGGCCGTGGCGGCAAGGACGCCGCCACGACTCACGCCGGGCCCTGCGAATATGAGGGGGCAGGGTGCCAATCGTCTCGTTAGTGCCCTCAAGGCCTGTCAACGTACGCCGGAATCGGCATCTGTGGGTGCTGCCGCGCGTGGCCCTGCTGCTCTTCAGCGTGGCCTGCAGCGAATCCTTGCCCCAGCGTCAGATCACCGGCGCTCTGACCAAGGGCCCGGTCCTGGATGCGCGCATCGAAGTCTTTGCGCTCAGCCCGGACGGCCAGCCCGAGGGGCCGGCCCTGGCGACGGCGACGACCGATGCGCGGGGTCGTTTCACGCTCGTCGACGTGCCCGATGGCGGTCCGTATCTGGTCCGGGCGCGGGGTGGCTTCTACCGCGATGAGTCGGACCAGGCACGCCTGCGCATGCTCAAATTCGAGAGCGATGAGGGTCTGGACAGCCTGCTGCCGATCGACGCAACCAATATCGCGGTGAACGCCTATACGCATGCGCTCGTGCAAAAAATGCGGCGCGAAGCCGCTGGAGAGCATGTGTTGCGCCTCGCCGATAGCGCGCGGGCAATATTTGCTCAGGCCTTTGGTTTTGACATTCTGACCAGCATCCCGGACGACCCCCTGCGGCCCAGCGGCAGCGCGACCCAGCGTCGCTATGGCCTGGCGCTGGGCGGGGCCGCGGTCGCG
>JBFIIN010000263.1:0-5489 GCA_041601225.1 Oceanococcus sp. | reverse complement strand
GCGCCGCAGGTCAATCTGCTGCTCAGCCTCAGCTTATGCGGGGCGCTGGCGCTGGGTCCGCTGCTGAAAGACGGGGGCGGCGCGGCGCTGCGGCGGCCCTACCGCCGGCTGCTCGGGGTCGTGGCCGTGCAGCTGATTGCGGTGACGGTGCTGCCGGCCCAGCCGGCCTGGCGGCAGCTGGTGGCGGCGATCGGAGCCCCTTGATTTTCGTCCACGCCCGCAACCGGTGGGCGTGGATTGTCGTCGCCGCAAGGATGCTTGTGGCTACATGGAGGGATGCTGTGATGAAGAAATGGCACAGGACGGCCGGGGCCGGGTTGCTTGTCGCCACGATGCTGATCGGCGGTACGGCACAGGCCAAGCCCGACGCGGTGTACGAAGAGATTCAGGCGGCCATCGAGGCGGTGGGAGAGAGGGTGACCGGGGTGGGCCTCCAGGTCGACGCCCTGGCCGATGCGGTGGATGCACAGGCGGACCGTTCGCTGCGGGTCCAGGTCGATGTCGACCCCGCCGCCTGCGCCGCCGGAACCACAGGTTGCACGACCAGCTTCTCCACTGAACCGGCCGCGCATGGCAATGGCCAGCCTGTCCGGGTCGTGTTCCAAGTGACCCATCGCGGTGAACCGGTGTCAGGGCTGGGCCCGGAGCGCATCCAGATTCGCAACAGCTTCGTCCCCGCGGGCGCGGCCAGTATCAAGCTCTGCGAGCCGGAGTTGTGCACCGAGAACCACTTCTTTGCCGGCCTCAACGGCATGTACCTGGCCTGGATCATTCCGGTAGGCAACCTTCCCTGGAAGGGCGGCCGCTACGTCGGTACCGTGCGCGTCACCGATGCCCAGGGCCAGCGTGGCTGGGGTCTGATGAGCTACAGCATTCCCAAGACGCCCTGACCGGCGGCGGCACCAGGGGGATAGGCCGGGGCGGCCGGCTTGCGCCGGTCGCCCATCGCCCGCCCGCTGCCCCATTTCAGGCCCTGGCCACCAGCAGCTATGCTCTGGCGCGCCCTTGCCGTCCAGGATATCGCGCCTCATGGCCGCCGACTTCACGACCGACACCGATCCGGTGCTGCTGGCCTACGGCCAGGCCTGTTTCGCGGCCCAGGCCCTGGAGTCCTCGATCCGCCTGCTGCTGGTGGTCAATTCCTCGGCCAAGACCAAGCTGGCGGTGTCGCCGACCGTGCTGTCGGAGATCGAGGCCGAAACCATGCGCGATGCGATCTATACCCTGTTCTCGCGCGCGCTGGCGGTGGAGTATTTCACCGCGGCCGAGGAGAAGCAGATCAAGGCGGCGATGCGCACGCGCAACTATCTGATCCACGAGTTCTGGGCCCGGCATGTCGCCCGCATGGCCACCCCGGACGGACGCCGCTTCCTGATCGGCAAGCTGCATGAGATCCAGCTGGAGCTGGTGGCGGCCGAGCGCATCCTGGCCTCGCTGATCGATCGCTATCTGGGCGAGCACGGGCTGGATCTGCAGCAGCTGCAGGAGCTGGCGCTGAGCCAGTATCAGGCGGGCAGCGGCGACGCCGGCGTGCCCGGGGGCTGAGTCCGGCCACCGTCGAGCCGGGCTTGGCGGTCAGGCGCGCTCGCCCGATCCTGTCGCTGGCGTTCGCGGTCGGAAGACCGGAATCGGGAAGTGCACGCCCTTGACCGTCAGCTCGCCGCCCGGTTCGCAGTCTATGGCTTCGCTCACCAGCTGCCAGCAGGCCTCGCTGATCAACGTCGAGCCCGGCTCGGCCTGGCTTTCCAGCCGCTGCGCGATGTTGGTCTGCAGACCGATTGCCGTGTACGTCATGCGCCCGTCCGAGCCGTAGCTGCCCACGCTGACCATCCCGGTGTTGATGCCGATGCGCAGGGCCAGATCCCGGCCCAGGCCGAGTTTTCGCCAGCCCGCGTTGAGGCCCGGCATGGCGTCATGCATCGCCTGCGCGGCGCGCAGCGCCTGTTGCGCGTGCTCCTCGGGCGGCAGCGGCTCGGGGGCGCCGAACAGGGCCATCAGGCCGTCGCCCATGAACTCGTTGACGGTGCCGCCGTGCTTCTCGACCAGCGCCGCCATCGCCGCGACATGCTCGCTGATCACCTGGGTCATCACCTCGGGTTCGACGCGGTCGGCGATCTCGGTGAAGCCGACCAGATCGGCGAACAGGATCGTGACCCGCCGACGTTGCGGCTCGGCAATCGCGGCCTCGCGCCCGGCCAGGATCTGCGCCGCCACGGCTGACGGCAGATAGCGGTGGATCGCGGCGCGCTGGCGCGTCAGTTCGCGTTCGTTGGCGAAGGTCTGACGCGTCGTGCTTTCGTTCACCAGCGCGATCATCGTGATGAAGAAGACGACCAGTCCGGGCATGGCCAGGTAGTTGAAGCGCAGCGCAGGCGACAAGTCCGGGGAGATGACGACCAGCACGGCCAGCGGCAGGAAATACGGCACCGAGCCGATCACGCTGTGCCAGGGCGGCAGGCGCATCAGCGGCGCGAAGAAGGCGATGATGGTCACCGCCAAGATCGAGAACTCAATGGAGTTGAGCAGGCTCAGGCCATAGGTGGTGTGGATGACGAAGCCGGCAAAGCACAGCATCGCGGTGGCCACGGCGAGAATCCGCTCGACAAACCAGCGAATCGTGAACAGCGCGCCGAGCGTCAGCATCGGCACGATGACGCCGTAGGACAGAATCCAGTCCAGCGGACGCAGTGTTACGCCCAGAAGATGGTTGAAAAGCGGCTGGATCAGCCAGGCGACCAGGCTGATCACGGCGGCCAGACGGATCAGCGGCAGGGCCTCGGCGTTGCGCCAGACACGATATTCGGCTTCCAGCGCCGGGTCAGCGAAGCGCGACGCGGCGCGAAGCTGGCCAAGGCCCTCGGCGAATTCTCGTTTCACGCCGTTGCTTCCGTTTTGATCACCGCGTAGGCCTTCACCGGGTAATGCACCCCTTTGCACTCGACCTCGCCACGCGGCTGCGCCTTGATTTCCCCCTCCACCAGCGCCCAGGAGGCCTCGCTGAGCAGGATCTCGCCGGGCGCGGCCGCGGCTTCGAGCCTTGCGGCGATGTTGGTCTGCAGGCCGATCGCGGTGTAGGTCATGCGCCCTTCGGACCCATAACTGCCCACGCTCACGACGCCGGTGTTGATGCCGATGCGGCAGTCCATCGGCGTGTCCAGCCCCAGCTTGCGCCAGGCCCGATTCAGCTCGGGCAGGCGCTGCTGCATTGCGCACGCGGCCTGTACCGCCTGCCGCACCTGCGCCTCCGGCGCCATCTCCCGGGGTGCGCCAAACAGGGCCATCAGCCCGTCGCCGGCAAACTCGTTGAGGGTGCCGCCCTGGGCTTCGATGGCCTGCGCCATCGTCGCCATGTAGTCGCCGAGAATCTGCGTCAGCGATTCGGGGTCGAGCCGGTCGGCGGCCTCGGTGAAACCGACCAGGTCGCAGAACAGGATGGTGATGCGCCGCCGCTGGGGGGTGTCGATGGCCTCGCCGTGGCCGCCCAGGATCTCGTCGGCGAGCGCATTGGGCACGTAGCGCCGAATCTGGCGCGAGGCGTTCTCCAGGGCGCTGCGCTGGGTCTCGATCAGACATTCCCGGGTATAGCTGGTGCGCATCAGATACTCGAGCACATGGCAGACCAAGAGCACGGTCAGCAGGCTCATGCTCGGCACGATGTAGTAGGCGAATCGCTCGCCGGGCAGGACCAGGTCGTCGCGATGCGCGATGGCCAGCGCCAGCGTTGTCAGCATGTAGGGTGCCGATGCGACGAGGGCGTTTTCCGGCGGCAGCCGCATGAACGGCGCGTAGAACAGGATGAGCACCGTGGCCGCGACCGTCGCTCCGACCGAATCGCCCACGAGGTAGCCCAGCCAGATCATCGTGAACCCCGCACAGGCGTTGGCCACCGTCGCCACCAGCAGCGCGTGACGCCGGACGTTGTGGATGAAGAAGGCCAGAGTCAGGCACATGTAACCCGGTATGAAGCCGTACAACACCGGCCCGCGCACCTCGGGCCAGATCTCCGGGGCCAGGGCCCCCATGGCCCAGGGCACCGCCAGCCAGCTCAGGCTGGCCGCCCACATGCCCAGCCACATCACGGGGAAGGCGGCCTCCCTGCGCCAGGCCCGGAAGTCGGTCTCCACCGCCGGATCCACGAAGCGCTGGCCCAGCAGGTAGCGGCGCATGTCGGAATGGCTCTGGTTCATGTTTCGGAACATGAAAAATGGGTCTCGCGCCCCGAGATTTCCGGGCCGCGTTCAGTCCGGGCCCCGCCGAAGCGCTGACCTGGCGATTCGGCACCGATCCGCATCACGCTCCCAGTTCCGCGCGCAGCTGTTCGGCATGCCCGCTCGCGCCGCAGTCCTCGGCCGCGGCGAGCGCCTGCTCCAGTCCGGCCCGATAACCGGCGCCATCGCCCTTGTGCTGCGCCAGCCGGGCGCTCTCCCACCACCACCGGTGGCGGAAGAGATGCAGCCCACCGGTCTCGATGGTCTGGTCCCAGTCCGCGAGGATCGCTCCCCGTTCCGCGAGCGCATCGGCGCCGAGAACTTCTCGATGCACCTGGCTCGCAAGCCAGGCGGCCTCGGCTTGAATCCAGGGGCCTCCCGCTGCCTTGCTGCGCGTCAGGCCCTGGCGGGCCTGGGCCAGGGCCTCGTCGTGTCGGTGCTGGCGCAGCAGCACCGGTGTCAGACAAATCTCGCTGAACAGTTGCATGAAGCCGACGCTGTCATTGCCACGGGAGATGTCCAGGCATTCCCGGTATTCGCGCTCGGACTGCGCCCAGTCGTGCAGCTCGGCATGGCCGTAGGCTGTGTGGAACAGGCCCGACACGTCCCACCAGGCCCCGATGCCTGCGTCGCGCCGGCGCGCGATCCGGGCATTGCGGGCCGCTGCCCCGACATCGATGCCGGCTGCCATGGAGATCCCGTACACGTTGCCGTCGGCGAACTGGATCATGATGTCGTTCTCGTAGTCGCCTGCGGCGACCAGCGCATCCAGGCGCGCGATGGCGGCCTGGGGGTCTCCGCCCAGGCCCTGCGCCATCGCCGACCAGATCGTGGCCACCGAGCGCACACGCAGGCCACTGGTCGTCTCGAACTCGGGATGGTGGTCCAACATGGCCAGAGCCTCGTCGGCGGCGGCGCGGGCCTGGGCTGTCCGCCCGGCCATGCCGTAGACGATCGCGCCGACGATCCCCAGTGCCAGCAGCTTGCCGGCGGAGGCTGGTGCCGGTGCGACCGCGGCCAGCAGGCGGTCGGCCAACGCGCAGGATTCGTCCTGGCGGCCTTCCGAGTTCAGCCGGATGGCATAGGCGCCCCAGATCGTCGCCAGGGCCGACGGATTATTGGCACGGGTCGCCAGCGCGCAGGCCTCGTTGTAGAGCTGTGCGGCCTCCTCGGCGCTCATGCGTTCAGTTTGGCTCCACTCCAGCAGCGCGCGGCGCGCCGACAGGCCGGGGCGTAACAGCCGCGGGTCATCGCCAACAACGGCTTCGAGGCGCAGAAAAT
>JBFIIN010000262.1:0-5504 GCA_041601225.1 Oceanococcus sp. | reverse complement strand
GGTTTCTTGGCGAGGCCGGGAAGGCCGAGCTTGGAATCACCGGTGCGGGTGCTGCGACAGAGTTCGAAACGACCGCTTGCCGTTAGGTTTGGGCAAAAAAACGCCGGCTGTTGTGCCGGCGTTTGATCAGGTATCGGGACGAACCTATGCGGCCTCGGCCTCCCGCGTTTCGTGGGCGGCGACGTTTTCGCCGTACAAGTCCTGCAGCATGTCCTCTGGCAGGCGGAAGCCCGACACCGATTCTCTCAGCTGCTCGGAGAGGGTGGTCAGATCCCGCGTGCTGGTAGCCGTGAGGTTCGCCGCACTGGCTGTTTGCGCGGCAATATTCTGCACGTTCAACATGGTGTCGGACACGCCGGATGCCATCGAAGCCTGCTCGCGAGCGGTGCCCGAAATCGTCTGAATCAAGCGTGCCAGCTCGGAGGCGAAGTTTTCGATTCGCTCCAGGGCCGTACCGGCTTCCTCCGCCGATTTCGCACCGCTGACCACGTTGGTGGTGCTGCGCTCCATCGAGATGATGGCCTCATTGGTATCGGCTTGAATCGTCTTGACCAGGGCCTCGATCTGCTTGGTTGCGGTACCGGCACGCTCCGCCAGTCGCTGGACCTCGTCCGCCACCACCGCGAAGCCCTTGCCAGATTCACCCGCCATCGCCGCCTGAATCGAGGCGTTGAGCGCCAGAGTATTCGTCTGTTCGGCGATATCGTTAATGAATTCAATGATATTACCGATTTCCTGAGAAGACTCACCCAGGCGCTTGATGCGCTTGGAGGTGTCCTGGATCTGCTCGCGCAGGGCGTCCATTCCCTGAATCGTGCGGCGTACCGTTTCGCCGCCGCTACGCGCGGTTTCCAGCGAAGTCTGGGCCTGTCGGGCCAGCGATTCGGCTTCGGATGACATCGCCTGCATCTGCTGAGTCATAGTCCCGACGGTCTGGGCTGCGGAGGAAATCTGCTCGGTTTGTTCCTGGCTTGCCTGGTTCAGACCGGTTGCGGTGTCCAGGGTCCCAGATGCCGCGGTCGCAACCTGTTGCGCGGTGCTGTTGATCGTCCCCACCAGGGTCCGCAGCGTGTCAATGGTAAAGTTGATCGAGTCGGCAATCGCCCCGGTAAAGTCCTCGGTCACCGTGACGGAGGTCGTCAAATCACCATCCGCCAGGTTGGTGATTTCATCGAGCATCTTGAGAATGGCTTCCTGCTGAAGCTTTTCCGAGCGCTCGGCCGTGAGTTGGCGGCGCCGCACGTTGAACAGGAAGAAGGCCACGAACAGAAGCAGGAACAGCGCCGACAGGCCACCAAAGATATAGATGTAGAAATCCTTGATGGGCCTGGCTTTCGCATATTCGGAAAGCGCGTCTTCGACCTCAATGGCCCAGGCCAATACCTCGGTACCTAACTGCGACAGGATCGATGACGATTCCTGGATTTCGGCGATGTCGCTCGCAATGGCATCCAGACCTTCAACGCCTTGCGCCACCGTGCGCAAAGACCGCTCAATGCCCTCGATGCTGCTGGTGATGCTGGCATCGCGGGCCGTGCGGCTATTCTTCAGCTGGGCGATGGCCGAGCGAAATTCGCCGACATCCGCCGCCAGTTGTTCGACGGTAAGGTCGGCATTGCGGCCCGCCCCCAGCACGCGATCCGCGCGGCTGCGAATCTGTTCCAGTTTCACACGCTGGTCGGCGACCAGAAAGATCTGCTCAGTCGGGGCATTGAGGTCGACGAGCCGGGCTCCGATGCCACTCAAACTGTCCGATAAATCCGGTACGGCATCGCGAATCTGGAATACCAACTGCTCGGCGGTCAGGTAATTGCCACGTCCCTCCTGAATCGCGCTGACTGCCTCGCTCATGTCGGCCCAGGCGATCTCCAGATCGGCCAATTTTTCCTGTACCGGCGCCGGCGCCGCGGGCAAATTGATCAGGTCGTCTCCGGTCTTCAGAAACAGAATATTCTCGTCGATATTCTCCTGTGCGCCGCCGATCAGGCGGAAATCGGGTGTGATGCCGCGTGCCGCATTGTCGCCAATGCGACCAAGTTCCTGTGCCTGCTGCTGGGTGTTGCGAGCTAGGTTGAGGTACTCGCGATCGTTTTCTGCCCAGCGCTGCGTGAGCACGAATGCCAGCAGGGTGCCGACCAGAAAGATCGCGGCCAGAACCAACAGAAATAGCTCTCGGCGACTGCCCAGACCCCCCGTTCCACGCTGCTTAGCCATGTTCTCCCCCGTTTAAGCTGTGTGCCTGCTACTAACCGCGTAAGACGGCCCGTACCTTGGCGATCAAATCTGAATCCTTGACTGGTTTGACCAGGTATTCGCAGGCTCCTTGACGCTTGGCCCACATCTTGTCTGTTTCCTGGTTTTTGCTGCTGCAGACCACAACCGGCACATCCTTTGTGTCCGGGTCGCGGCTGAGTGTGCGGGTCGCCTGAAAGCCATTCATGCCGGGCATGACAACGTCCATAACAACCACATCAGGCTTCTGGGCCTTGGCCTTGGCGATTGCATCGTCCCCCGACGACGCTTCCGTAACCTGAAAGCCTTCCTTTTCCAAAGCCTGGCGCATTTTGAGCAAGTCTGTCGGCGAATCGTCGACGATCAATACACGTGCCATTGCATACCACTCCCGAACCCACGGTTTAAGCGAAAATTTAGACAGAAACTATACACGATGACGGTCACGCCAGTGCTGATTGATCTGGGGCCGGCCGTTCAGAACGATTCCCGCCGCGCGCCCGCGAAACTGTCGATCCAAGAACGGCGAATTCTGACAGGCGCTCTGGAATTGTCCGGCGCTGAGTACCCATGGATGGTCGGGGTCGATCAGCGTCAGATTGGCGGATTGGCCCGGCTGCAGGTTCGCGCGCTCAAGCCCCAGGATCGCGGCGGGTGCGGTCGCCATGGCCTGGATCAGGCGCTGCGGACTCAATAACTGTGAGTGCACAAGTTCCAGCGCTAGCGCCAGCAAGCTGTCGACCCCCGAAATGCCGGGTGCCGTGCTTGGAAATGGCTGGTTCTTGGCGTCGGGCGCCAAGGGCCGATGGTCCGAGCAGATGGCATCTATGGTTCCGTCGGCGACCGCCGCCCGCAATGCATCCCGGTCCGCCGTGTCGCGCAATGGGGGCTGGACGTGACAGTTGGCGTTGTAGCTCAGACAGTCGGTATCGCACAGAAACAGGTTATGGATGGCGACGTCGGCGGTAATGGGCAAGCGGTCGCGCTTGGCCAGGCGCAGCATGGCCACGGCACGGGCGCTGCTCAGCCGGCCCAGATGAAGCCGGGCTCCGGTTTCGCGGCAAAGCTCGATGATGGCAGCCAGTGCTGCGGTTTCGGCCAGCACCGGAATGCCGGGCAGCCCCAGGCGCGTGGACACGGGGCCGCTATGGACGCCACCGGATTGGTCCAGCGCGCCGTCATTGGCCCGCAGGTGGACTGTGACCCCGCAGTCCGCGGCGTACTGCAGGGCCCGGAACAGAAATCGGCTGTCGCTGATTGGCGCGTCGCCGTGGCTCAGCCCCACACAGCCTGCGTCCGCCAGGGCCTGCATTTCGCTCAGCGCATCGCCGCGCAGCCCGTCCGACAGGGCGCCAAGCAAGCGCAGTCGGGCGCCGTCTGCGCGGTCGGCCCGGTCGTGCACCCATTCGACCACCGACACGTTATCGACCACCGGATCACCGTCGGGGGCCTGGCAGAAGTCGCAGACGCCACCGCCAGCGGCGGCCACAGCTTCGGAGCGGATGCTGGCCGGATGCGCGGGGCCGGGTTCGCCGGTACGGAAGGCAAGATCCACGACCCCCGGAATAAGCCACAGGCCGGTTGCATCAATCTCACTGTGGGCCTGGGCATTCACCGATTCCGCGCTGACCAGTTGGCCCGCGTGGACAAACAGATCGGCCCGCCGGTTTTCGCCCGGCAGCGTGCCGTTTCGGATACACAAATCGGCGATGTTCATGCGGGTGACCGACCCAGAATGGTGGCCATGACCGCCATGCGAATGGCGATGCCATGGGTGACCTGCTGCAGAATTACCGATTGGCGCCCGTCCGCGACCTGGGATTCAATTTCCACGCCGCGGTTGATCGGGCCGGGATGCATGACGAGCGCGTCGGGCTTGGCCTGGCGCAGTCGCCGGGCGGTCAGCCCGTAGCGGCTGAAAAACTCCCCGGCACTGGGCAGATGATGGCCGCTCATGCGTTCCCTCTGCAGACGCAGCATGATGACTACGTCGGCATCGGCCAGTCCGGTCTCCATGTTCGGGCAGGCCTCAACGCCCAGTGTCTCGACAGCTGCAGGCATCAAGGTGCGCGGCGCAACGACTCTGATGCGCGGTACGCCCAGGGCCTTGAGCGCATGAATTTCCGACCGCGCGACCCGGGAATGCAAGATGTCCCCGACGATGGTGACCGTGAGTTCGCGAAAATTGGGTTTGTGCTTGCGGATGGTGAACACATCCAGCAGGGCCTGTGTCGGGTGGGCATGGCGCCCATCTCCGGCATTGAGCACGGCCACATGGGGCGCCACGTGCTCGGCGAAGAAATGGGCGGCGCCACTATCCTGATGGCGGACAACGAACATATCGACCTGCATGGCCTGCAGGGTTTTCAGTGTGTCGAGCAGCGTTTCGCCCTTGCTGGTCGACGAACTTTGTAGATTGATGTTCAGCACGTCCGCCGAGAGCCGTTTGGCGGCCAGTTCGAAGGTTGTGCGGGTGCGGGTGCTCGGTTCGAAGAACAGGTTCAACACGGTGCGTCCGCGCAGCAGCGGCACTTTCTTAACCGCCTGACCTTCGGTCGTGACGAAGGACTCGGCCCGATCCAGAATTTGACTCAGCAATTCCGCCGGCAGACCTTCGGTGCTCAACAAATGGCAAAGCTGGCCGGCGGCGTTGAGCTGGATGTTTGAATTCACGCCTGAACGACCCGTATGCGCAGGGGGTCCGGACCATCGATCTTGAGGCGCTCGGTGGCGGCCAGAGTCTGGTTGTAGGCCACGAATTGTGCGGCAATCGGCAGTTCACGGCCGCTGCGGTCGATCAGTACGGCCAGCAGCACCGCACTGGGTCGACCGTAATCAAACAGTTCATTGAGTGCGGCGCGGACGGTGCGTCCCGTATGCAGCACGTCATCGACCAGCAGAATCTCGCGACCATCGATATTCAAGGGCAATTCGGATGCTTTGGCGTGCGGATTCATGCCGCGCTGCGCCAAATCGTCCCGGTGATAGCTGATGTCGAGGCTGGCTGGTGGGGGCAGGCTCAGTTCTTCACACAGTTTTTGCGCCAGCCACAAGCCGCCGGTGCGGATGCCGACGACCAGGGGCGGAACCGCCAGGTCTGGCCAGCGTTCGCGAATCGCGGCCGCCAATTGGACAACTCCCTGCCCGGCATCCATCAGTTTTCGCTCATCCATTGCTCCACAAGCAGGGCGGCCGCCACGGCATCCACCTCTCCGCGCCGCGTGCGTTTGTGCTTGTTCCCGGAGGCGCGCGCCTGGCGAATTTCCGCTTCG
>JBFIIN010000261.1:0-5517 GCA_041601225.1 Oceanococcus sp. | reverse complement strand
CGGTGACGGCCGTATTCAATACTACAACGACGCCAATCCGGAGTTTGCCGCCAAGGCCGGGGGCTGGGGCTGGCAGGGCAACGAGATGGTCAAGGTCGATCGCGACATCATGGTTCTGGCCAATCCCGAGATCGCTGGTCTGCCCTACTGGGTGATTGCCCTGGTGGCTGCCGGCGGACTGGCCGCGGCCCTGTCGACGGCCGCCGGATTGTTGCTGGCGATCTCATCAGCCATTTCTCACGATCTGCTGAAAAGCACTTTTGTGCCAGACATTTCGGAAAAGAATGAATTGCGGGCCGGGCGTATCGCCATGGCCGGCGCCATTTTGGTGGCCGGTTACCTCGGGATGAATCCACCCGGGTTTGCCGCCCAGGTTGTGGCCCTGGCCTTTGGCCTGGCCGCCTCATCGATCTTCCCGGCGCTGATGATGGGCATCTTTTCCAAGCGGGTGAACAGCCAGGGCGCCATTTGCGGGATGCTCGCCGGCTTGCTGACGACGCTGGTCTACATCTTCATCTACAAGGGCTGGTTTTTCGTGGCGGGCAGCAACTGGCTGCCCAATACTCCGGAGGCCTGGCTGCTGGGCATCCAGCCCGAATCCTTCGGGGCTATCGGTGCGCTCATCAATTTCACCACGGCGATGCTGGTCTCGCGCCTGGGTTCTGCACCGCCGGTCGAGGTGCAGGCCATGGTCGAGAGCCTGCGTATTCCGCGCGGTGCGGTTGAAGCGCATGCGCATTAGCGGGCTGGGGACGACCGGCCTCGCCTGCGTTTTTCAGCGGTCTGTAAGGAGATCGGCGCGGTGTTTGCGCCGTGATCGCGGGACCTCGCGTCTGTTTCAGCCAAGTGATCATCTCGGTGGTGCCTGCCGCCCGCTCCTCTGAGTTCTGCCGCAATTGCGGCTAGACTCTGGATTAAGGGGATAAGCGATTCCCGCCGGATTTTCGAGGATAAAGCGAACGCAACAGGGCCATCTGCTGTGGCGCGCACTGCTGGCAGGCACACTGAGTCTGCTTGCCTGCGGTGGAGGCAGTCGAGACTCCGCGACGGCCGCCGCAAGGACTGGCGATGATCTGCAGATCAAGGTTCTGTCCAATCGAGCAGATTTGATCAGCGGCGGCGATGCGCTGATTGAGTTGGTCATGCCGTCGGCAGCGCGGAGTTTCGGGTTTCGGGCCGAACTGAACGGGCGCGATGTCAGCGCCCGGTTTGCCGCCCGCGCGAATGGCCGCGTCATGGGCGTGATTGATGGACTGGATATCGGTGCCAATGATCTGCGCGTCGTGGTGGATGGCGGCGCGGGAGCCCGGCTGACCGTGGTGAACCATCCGCTGGGTGGTCCGGTTTTCTCCGGGGAGCAATTGCAGCCCTGGCTCTGTACCACAGAGGCCAACGGCCTGGATGTTGCTGAAGACGCCCAGTGCAACGCCCAGACCACTTATGAATTCTTCTACAGGACCGCGCTGGATTCGGGGTTCCAGGCCTATGACCCCGCCATTCCGCCGAGCGATGTGGCCCGCGTGACCCTGGATAACGGCAAGACGGTACCCTATGTCATTCGCCAGGAAACCGGCACCCATAATCGGGGCATCTATCGCATCGCGGTCATTTACGATCCGGAGCAGCTCTGGGAGCCCTGGGCGCCACAGGATGGCTGGAACGGTAAGCTGCATTATCCCTTCGGGGCGAGCTGCGGTACGATCCATTCGCAGTCTGATGCCCAGAACGTGCAGCTCGACCGGCAGCTCAGCCGTGGCTATATGGTCGCGACCTCCTCATTGAATGTGTTGGGAAACAACTGCAACACGGTCACCTCGGCTGAAGCGGTGATGATGCTCAAAGAGCATATTGTCGAGACCTACGGGGAGATCCGCTTCACAACGGCCGAGGGTTGCTCAGGCGGCGCGATAGGCCAGCACATGGTGGCGAACAATTATCCGGGCCTGCTGCAGGGGATTCAGCCCAATTGCAGCTTTACCGACAACTGGTCCACCGGCATCGAAGTGGTGGATTGTCATATTCTGCTGAATTACTACACAGCGACCTCACCCCATTTGTGGACCAACCCGGCACAGCAAGCCGCGGTGAACGGGCACGCCGGCCCCAGTTCCTGCCCGGCTTGGGAGGCCTTGTTTGCGCCGGTGGTGGATCCGGAAGGCGGCTGCGGCCTGCCCGCTGATCAGGACTATCACCCGGAAACCAATCCCACCGGTTGTCGCGGTAACGTGCCCGATTTCAACATCGCCATAGTCGGTCGGCGCCCGCCCGAGTTGTGGGATGACAGCCCCGAGCCGACCCGCACGGCAGAATATGCTGCGGGCGGCTTCGCCCGTTTCGCCTATGACAATGTCGGGGTGCAGTACGGCCTGAATGCGGTGCTGGCCGGCGAGATTTTGCCTGAGCAATTCGTTGATCTGAACGAGAAAGTGGGCTCCGTGGATATCGACTTCAATTACGCGCCCAATCGCCGCGTCGCGGACACCGGTTCGGAACTGCTCTACCGGGTCGGGGGTGTCAACGATGGCAATCAGCTTGATCAGGTCGCCATCATCGACCTACGTGGATCGAGTAACCATGAAATTCATACCGACTATCATAGCTGGGCCATGCGCGAGCGTCTGATCAAATCCAATGGTCATGCGGATAACCACGCGGTGTGGTCTTCGCCGGTGCCCTTGGTGCCACCACCGGCGATGGCGGATGCCTCATTCGATCCGCTGGATCGGTGGTTGACCGCGGTTGAGGCTGACCAGAGGAATGTTCCGCTGGCCCGGAAGGTCGCCGACAACAGGCCCGCCGAAGTCGTGGATTCCTGCTTTCTGAACGGCCAGATGATCACGGACATGAGCGTGTGCAACGCGGCGAATCCGTATTTCGGCGCGCCGCGGATCGTTGCCGGGCAGGCACTCGCGCATGATATTTCCCAATGCCAGTTGCGGCCTTTCGATCGGGCCGACTATGCGGCCTCGCCGGTGCCATTCACCGCCGAACAGCTTGATCGTCTGGCGGCCGCGTTCAGCACCGGGGTTTGCGATTTTTCGCAGCCGGGCGTGGGGCAGCAAGCCTCCATGCCGTGGATGAGTTTTGCGGCCGGGCCGGGTGGGTAGCCGCTGGGCGATGCGCCAAAATCGCAGGCCACGGGTCGCTGATTCGCGGTGCCAGGCAACCGCGGAGTCCGTTTGTCTTTTCCGCAGGGCCTGGATCGGCTCACAGGCCGGTGAGGGCTTCGGCAATGGCGTGCACCTGGTCCGGGTCGAGCCCGCGCGCCACCGCGGCCATGGTGCCGGTGGGGTCGGCACGCGCTCCGGTTTTGAAAGCATCGAGCTGACGGATCAAATACCCGCGCGCCTGACCGGCCAGGCGCGGCGCGATCATGGGTGAGCTCGCCCCCCGCAGCTGCTTGCCATGACAGGCCCTGCAGCTGTCCAATTGAGCGCTGGCGCGGGAATTTGCGGCCCCGGTCGATTGGGGTGCTGGCGCCGCGAGCCCGGCGTAGTAGCCATCGATCAGGTTTCGCTCCACGGGACTCAGGTCGCGGGCCAGCGGCTCCATGTGCGGCGCCTTGCGACGCCCGGAGGCAAAGGCGTCAAGCTGGGCTGCAATGTAGCCGGCGGGCTGTCCGGCCAGGCTGGGGTAGAGCTCGCTAACGCTGATTCCGTTGCCGCCATGACATTGCCGACAGCTGAGCGCCAACTCGCGAGCCCTGTCACTGGACACCAGATCGGATTGGTGATCGAGCGCGCGCATGAAGCGCCATGCGTTGAGCACATCGGGCCCATACATCAGCGCCGCGAGTCCGGCGCTGGCGCCAGCCACCAGCAAGAGCATTCGGCCGGTTCGCAGGCTCATCCGCCGGCCCTGCCCGGCAGGGCCAGGCGCTGCAAGGCCCGTAGCGCGGCGCGCTGCCCGGAACGAACCGCACCATCCATGTAGCCGAACCAGATGTCGGCGGTTTCGGTGCCGGCCCAGATCAGCGCGCCGACCGGCTCCTTCAGGGCCGGCATGAGGCCGCTGGTGAGCAGGCCGGGCGGCATGGGGGACACACAGCTCAGCGTGTAGGGCTCCTGCCCCCAGTCCTGCAGGTGAAATTCCAGGGGGCGCAGCAAACGCTCGTCCCGCATGGCCTGCGCATAAATTCGCGCAACGGCGGTCTGGGCCTGCGCGTGGTCCGTGGGCGTGTCGCCCAGGCGCAAAAACGCGTTGATGACACCCAACTGCAGGTCGGGAGGCGAATTGTCGTAGGACCAGATCAGCGGGCCCTCCGCGTTTGCGATCTGACCGTTGTAGCCTTTGGCAAACCAGAATGGCGTCGGGTACACGGCCGCGCTTTTCAACATCGGTGCGTGTGCGGGCCAGCGGCGTTGCAGCTCGGTACGTTCTGGCGGCAGCGCTGGTGCGTACGCCAAGGCGTTGCACAGCGGGGGCGACAGGGCGACAACCACACTGCGGGCCTTGAACAGGCGCCCTGCCGCGTGGACGCGGACCGTGGGCCGGTCCCAATCCTCGATCAAGCGAACCGGGTGCTCCAGGCGCAAGCGCTCGCCCAGCTGCCCGGCCATCCGGGCGCACAGGATCTGCGAGCCACCCTGGAAACGCCTTTCCTGAGCCCCGGCCTTTTGCGCAAGCAAGCCCTGAATTCCCCCGGCGGTCTGGATCATGCTGAGGAAATACAGCAAGGAGATGTCGAACACACCGCTCCCCGCCGCCAGGATGGCGGATAGCCGGAAGCTCAGCATATCGATGCTGTTGACCGACCGGGCTTGCAGCCAGTGGCCGACCGAAATCTGGTCCAGTTCCGTCGCTTTCGGCGACGCCCAGGGGCGATCCGGATCCAGAGTCCGCGCCAGGGCATCGAGTTCCGCGCCGAGCGCGGGATCATCAAGCTGAAACTTGCCGTGGGTGTCGACGCTGACCCGCCCCTGCCCAAGCTGGTAGACGCTCTTGCCGGAATACTCAGATTTGAAGGTTCCGACGCCAAGTTCCCGCGCCAGGTTGTCGATTGCCGTCTGTCCCGGTCCGATCCACTGTCCGCCGGCCTCGCTGACGTAGCCGTCGCGCAACCGATGGTTGAGGGTTCGGCCACCCACGCGATTGCGCGCTTCCAGCACCACAAAGGATTCATTCCCCGCGCGCATCAGGTCGCGCGCCGCGGTCAGGCCGGCCAGGCCGGCGCCAATGATGACGACGTCCAGGACGGGCTCTGGCGCTGCCGACCCGGCCCTAGATCCGCCCGCGGCGGACAGTGCGAGAAGCCCTGCGGAGCTCAGCAGCGCCCTGCGGCTGTGGTCCACGCCCTCGACAGCTTTGTCAGTAGCCAGATCACTCCGGCCGGGCCACTTCATGGCTGCACACTCCGATTCCAATCGGCAAAGCATATGTCCGGCAGACCCCGGCATGGCAAATCCCGCCCCGGGTAATGGGCCGCAAACTGGGGCTCCAGCCGGGGGGCGCCGTCAAAAGCGTTCAGGCACGAGCGGTACGGATGACGACCTTGGCCGCAGCCGTGCGGCATGCCGG
>JBFIIN010000260.1:0-5547 GCA_041601225.1 Oceanococcus sp. | reverse complement strand
GCATGAGCAGGCGATATTTCGGTACCGATGGCATCCGTGGGCGGGTTGGTCAGGAACCCATGACGCCGGAATTCGTGTTGCGCCTGGGCTGGGCGCTGGGCCGGGTCCTGGCGCGGACCCAGAGCAATCCCAAAGTGGTGATCGGCAAGGACACCCGTCTGTCCGGCTATATGCTGGAATCGGCACTGGAATCCGGCTTGTCTGCCGCGGGCGCCGACGTGCGTTTGCTGGGCCCCATGCCGACCCCGGCGGTGGCTTATCTGACTCAGACTTTTCGGGCTCAGGCCGGCGTGGTGATCAGTGCCTCACACAACCCGTTTCAGGACAATGGCGTAAAAATTTTTGGCGGAAATGGGCGCAAGCTGCCTGATGCGGTCGAGCACGCCATCGAGGAGCAGCTGGATGAAGCGTTGAGCTGTGTGGATCCTGGGCGGTTCGGCAAGGCCAAACGGGTGGACGATGCGCAGGGACGTTACATCGAGTTTTGCAAATCCACCTTTCGCGCGGATTCGTTGCGGGCATTGCGTCTGGTCGTGGATTGCGCCAATGGGGCGGCCTATCAGGTCGCGCCGCCCGTGTTCCGGGAATTGGGGGCGGAGGTCGTTGCCCTGGGGGTGGAGCCGGATGGCAGCAATATCAACCGTGGCTGCGGTTCAACCCATCCCGCGGCCCTGCAACAGGTCGTCATCGACCATGCGGCCGATGTCGGCATTGCTCTGGATGGCGATGCCGATCGCTGCATCATGGTTGATGCCAACGGGCGGCTGGTGGACGGCGACGATCTGCTCTACATCATTGCGCGGGCGCGGCAGCGCCGCGACCGGCTGGCGGGTCCGGTGGTCGGGACTCTGATGACCAATCTGGGAATCGAGAAATCGCTGCGCGGGGCCGGGATAGAATTCGAGCGCGCCAACGTTGGCGACCGCTATGTCCTGGAACGCCTGGAGGCTTGTGGCGGCCAGCTTGGCGGCGAGGGATCCGGCCATATCATTTGCCTGGATCGGACCTCGACCGGCGACGGAATTGTGGCCTCCCTGCAGGTGCTGGCGGAAATGGTGTCGACGGGAAACTCCTTGCGGGCGCTGCTGGAAGGTGTTGTCAAGTATCCACAGGAATTGATCAATGTCCGCGTTAACGGGCGACGCCCGGCCGAACTGATGAAAAATGCCGCGGTGCTCGCGGCTCGGACCGAGGTTGAAGCGGAGCTGGGCGATGCGGGCCGGGTGCTGCTGCGTGCCTCGGGCACCGAACCGGTGCTGCGGGTCATGGTTGAGGGTCGTGACAGCGCACAAATTCAGGCCGTAGCGCGGCGTCTGGCCGACGTGGTGGAAGCGGCGGCGTAACACAACGAGGAGCAAGATCTTGAGCGAGCAAGCGCGGCGGCCCCTGGTGGCCGGGAACTGGAAGATGAATGGCAGTCTGACGAGCAACGCGGAGCGTTTGCTCATAATACGTGCCGCTCTGGATCGCTTGAACGGCATTGACGTCGTCCTGTGTCCACCCTATCCCTATCTTGCCCAGCTTGGCCAGGAGCTGGCCGGCTCCACCGCGGCCGTGGGCGCCCAGGACGCGAGCCGCTGGGCGCCCAGTGGGGCTTATACCGGCGAGGTCAGTGCGCCCATGCTGGCCGATCTGGGTTGCGGTTATGTGATCGTCGGGCATTCCGAACGGCGCGGCCTGCTGGCGGAATCGGACGCCTTGGTTGCCGAAAAATTCGAGCAGGTGCAGGCGGCCGGACTCATTCCTATACTCTGCGTGGGCGAGACCCTGGCCGAGCGTGAGGCCGAACAGACCCTGGCTGTCGTGCTGCGGCAACTGCAAGCGGTCATTGCGCGGCTGGGCATTGCGGCCCTTGAGAATTCGGTTCTGGCCTACGAGCCGGTATGGGCGATTGGCACCGGACGTACCGCCAGCCCGGCCCAGGCGCAGGAAGTTCATGCACAAACTCGTGGCTTTGTTGCCCAATGCGATGCTAAAATTGCTGATTCCCTGCGGATCTTGTACGGCGGCAGTGTTAAACCCGACAATGCCGACGAGTTGTTTGCCGCGCCGGATATCGATGGCGGTTTAATCGGTGGCGCGGCCCTGGATGCCCAGGCATTTCTTGCGATCTGCGCCGCGGCGCAGCGCACGGTTTCCTCAAACGGTTAAAAGAATTCGACGATGTATCAAGCTCTCGTGATAGTGCAGGTTATCTTGGCCATAGGCGTCATTGGTCTGGTGCTGATGCAGCATGGCAAAGGCGCCGACGCCGGCGCAGCCTTTGGCAGTGGCGCTTCGGGCACCGTGTTCGGCTCGCGTGGTTCGGCCACCTTTTTAAGCACGGGTACCGGTGTCTTGGCCGCCCTGTTTTTCCTGGTCAGTCTCTCCTTGGCTGTGATCATCGCCCGCGGTGGCGGTGAGCAAAAAAGCCTGGCTGAGAAAATGGCCGTTGAAGACGCGCCTGCCGCGCTCGTCGTCGACGAGGTACCGGCTGTGCCGCCCTCCGACGTGCCTGAATAAGGCCGCTCGTATCAGAATTATGCCGACGTGGTGGAATTGGTAGACACGCTATCTTGAGGGGGTAGTGGGGAAACCCGTGCGAGTTCGAGTCTCGCCGTCGGCACCATCTGAATTCAACGGGATTTTTCGTTATGCGGAAAGTCCTTTTTTGTTGCCTGTTGTGACTGAAATCGGTTGGCTCATGATGTTTGCCGATGCTACCGATTTTTTGACAATGCCTTGCGAACGTTACACCGGCGCCAATACGAGAATGGCAAAGGGCGCTTGCCAATTGTCGGATCGTGGAATCGAAAGGGCAGAAAATCTGGCAGGACAAGTTCGTGAACTGAATTTGCCCTGACAGTCGCTCAGATCAGGTCCGAACTTCTGCGGCCTATCGTTGCTTCTTCGTCCTGTTCTGGAAATTGGAGGGTTCGGCGCTGCTGATTTTCGGATAGTTCGCACACAGCGCGCCGCGGGCGCTGGCCAATAGTTGCAGCACATCGTTGTGCAGGCTCGGGTTGCCGGCCTGCAAACCGCGCAAATATTCGTTCCGCTGGTCTTCGGGTAAATCCATGGCGTGGCGGAGCACGGCTTCCAGAACAGGCCAAGGTGTCGATTCGCTAGTCGGGGGCATGTTCAGCTCACAAATGGTCGATATTCTTCATATCGAAATCGAGCCGCCAGCGCGGCCAAATTATTATCCGCCTGCGTCCGCCTCATGGCTGGTGGTAGGGGTGGCGCCCAACTCTCGGGCCAGCCAGGCTTTGGCCATGACCCAATCCCGCCGCACAGTCCGAACTGAAGTTTCTAGCGCTTCAGCGGTTTCCGCATCGTTGTAGCCGCCGAAATAACGGCACTCGGCGACTTGCGCCAGACGCGGCGAGACCTCGTTGAGCCGCTTGAGCGCCTCGTGTACTGCAAGGGTCTCTTCAACGTTCTCGATCGTAAATGACTCTGCGCCTGCCACATCCAGATCAACGCGCTGCTGGCCGCCACCTCTTTTGGCGGCAAGCTGTGCCCGCACGCGATCGATAATGACGTAGCGCATGGCGATCACCGAGGTGCGCAGAAAATGCTCGCGCGATTGCAGCGGGCCATCCCCAGACATACGCAGATACGCTTCGTGGACCACGGCAGTGGTATTCAGGGTGCCATAGGGTTGTAGCTTGCCCCGCTCGCGACGGGCCATGAGCTTCAGCTGTTCGTAATGTAACGGCAACAGCGTGCGCACCGATGCCATCAGCTCCGGTGGGCAGTCGTCGTCAAGCTCAAGTTCGCCGGAGGGGCTGAGAATTTCGTCGGCGCAACGCATTTTCGTCATTTTTGCATTTTACCGAATTGATTTAATCGGCTGTCGGGCGGCGATTGACACATGCCCTGCAAGCTCGTCCGCTGAACTCAGCTAATATTTCAAAAAAGCCGTGGTTTGAAGGGAGGGCGCGAGTGCGCTTCAGCACTGGCCTGATACGAACGATGTTGCAGGTGATAGGCCGGGTGCTGATTGGCAGCGCTGCCGCGGCGACGAGTATGGCTGGCTTTGCTCAGGAGCTGGACAGCATAGAATTGCCAGCCTCGGATCCGCTGGTGGCAGTGACGCAGCCCACGTCTCTGGAAGAAATCATTGTCTGGGCGCAAAAGCGCCCGGCTGTTCTGCAGCAAGTACCCCTGTCCATATCGGTATTGGACGAGAACACGCTGAGCCAATGGGCCATCACCGATATGCCCGGCGCGATGCGTTTGATTCCCAATGTGCGTATGAGCGAGGCGGGCTATTTCCTGTTGCCGCGCGTGCGAGGTTTCGGGGTGGATCAATTCAATAAGGGCTTTGAGCCACCGGCGGGTTTGGCGATTGATGGCATTGCTTACAGCCGCATGGATTATTTCGCCGCCGCTTTGTTTGATCTGGAAAAAATCGAAGTCTATCGCGGCCCGCAAGGAACCACTTTCGGCAAGAACACCACCGCCGGTGTCATCCATTTGATCAGCAAGAATCCTGGCGATGAATTCCAGGGGCAGGCGAGCCTGCGGCTTGGTCAGTGGGGGCGAGAACGATTGGAGCTGGGCTTGGGCGGCCCCATCGGGACCGGCGATTGGGGGTTTCGACTGGCGGCTTTGCGCGATGAACAGGGCGGTTACGTTCGGAACAGCGCGGTTTCTGAACGCAGCCAGGCGCCCAATCCCTTGCGGGCGCTGGAGCGCGAAGGCCTGCGTTTGAAATTGTTGGGCCGAAATGTGCTGCAGGGAGAACTTCTGCTCAAAGCCGAACACATGCGTATCGATGTCGCAGGAAGCGGTACGGAAATTTTCGCGGTGAAACCCGCGCTTCAGCAGGCCTTGGCGCAACATGATCCGGGCTCGGATTTTCAACGCGGCAACTATGTCGGCACCATCGATGCGCCGGATTTCCGCAAGACGCGGATTTCCACCTTCGGTGCCCACTGGAACTCAACACAGGCGAACTGGGAACTGAACGCCGAATTGGGCTACTCCCTGCTGGATAACGCCGCGGCACTGGATAGCGATCAAACCGCTGCACGCGCAATATGGGGTGATGATGGGGATCGATCGCCGAGCCTGAGCCTGGAGTTACGCGGGCTGAGTCCGGTTCTGGAGGGGGATTTCGGTTGGGGGCCAGGATACAGTCGCGTGCTGCTTGGTTCTTATCTGCAGCGTCGTGACATCGACGGCAAGGGCAGTGCCGCACGCTTTGGAGCGGATCTGGTCGAACTGGTTGCCTTGGGAGAACTGGATGAAGCTTCGCCACCACCGCCTGATCTGGCCGAATATGTCAGCCCGCTCCTGGGGGTCTCCGCCGCCAGCCTGGAACTCGGCATGCAGGGTGAACCCGAGGAGGCCGTCCGCGAGTTCAATCAGCAAGCCAAAACGCAGGCCTTGTTCGGTTCGCTGAACTGGCAGTTTCTACCGGCGTGGTCAGTGGATCTCGGCCTGCGATTCAGCCAGGAGAAAAAGTCGGCGCAGCTGCGGCAATCTCACAGTTCGGCGCCGCCCAACCCCTTGCTCACGGTGTTTAATATCGAGGAATACGAGCGCCAGGACTTGCAT
>JBFIIN010000259.1:0-5548 GCA_041601225.1 Oceanococcus sp. | reverse complement strand
CAATGGCCGCCCGATCAAAACGCAACCAATTGGTCGAAATCGGGTCCATAGCCATCAGCAGCGTTATACAAACCCCCAGACACAGACAAACCACAGCGGTCTGGCGATTTTCCACCCATCGATCGATTATCATTGCGCCCATGAATACCCATTACTCCCAAATTTCCCAAATGACCTCCATGCGCCGCTCAGGTGGTTTCACTCTGATCGAGATCATGGTTGTGGTCGTGATTCTCGGCATTTTGGCCGCTGTTGTGGTCCCGCGCATCATGGACCGGCCCGATGAGGCGCGCGTGACCAAGGCGCGTCAGGATATCCGGGTTATTGAAAGCGCGCTGGAGCTTTACCGGCTGGACAACTATTCCTATCCGACAACCGAGCAGGGTCTGGAGGCCCTGATTCGGGCGCCCAGCGGCGACCCGCCAGCGCGCAACTGGAAGCCGGGTGGATACCTGAAATCGCTACCCAAGGATCCTTGGGGCAACGACTATCAGTTCCTGAGTCCCGGCGTGAAAGCCGATGTGGACATCTTTTCCTACGGTGCCGACGGCCGACCGGGCGGTTCAGAAACGGCATCCGATATCGGCAACTGGGTCGTTGAGGGATAGCCTCGCGGCCTCGACCGTAGCCCGAGTTCTAAAGCGATGAATGCGGCCCTGGGCCGACCACAGTCCGGCTTCAGCCTCATCGAATTGCTGGTGGTGGTTTTCATCATAGGCATCATTATTGGCTTTGCGACGCTGTCGCTTGGCGGCCGTGCGCTGGATGACCGACTGCAGGAAGAAGCCCGCAGACTCGAGCGCATATTCAGTCTGGCCGCAGAGGAATCCTTGCTGAGTGGGCAACAGATCGGCTGGCTTTATGCGGACGGTGGATACCGCTTTCTGGTGCTCGGGCCAGACGCCTGGCTACCCTATGGGGACGGCTCGCCCCTGCGCCCGCGCACCCTGCCCGAACCGATCCAGCTGGATGTTCTCGTCGAGGATTTGCCCCTGCCAAGTAATCCGGAGCGTGCAACGCCACAAGTTGTTTTCCTCTCCAGCGGTGAACTCACCCCATTCGAGGTCCGGGTAACCGCGCCTGCGGTTGCGGCCAAGTTTGTTCTGCAGGGCATCGTCACCGGGGCGATTTCAGCGCGTCGTGAGGTTTCGGATCAATGATTGGCCAGCGCGGTTTTACGCTGATCGAAGTGCTCGCGGCCCTTGCCGTATTGGCCCTGACTCTGGGGGCAATACTTTCAGCCACGGCTCACTATGGGCGCAACGCCGTTTATCTGCAGGAGCGCATGGTTGCTGGTTGGATCGCGCACAACCAGCTGGTCGAAAGCAGCCTGGAACCGGAATGGCCCGCCATCGGGCGCAAGAACGGCCGGATTGAGATGTCCAGCCGCACCTGGTACTGGGAGCGCGAGGTCCAGACAACACCCGATGACGAAGTCCGCCGGATTACGGTGCGCGTGCGCAACGACACCGAGCAGGAAGCCTGGCTCAGTATCCTGAAGGCATTTTTCGCGAAGCCGGACACCGTGGTGGCGGCACCACCAGGATGAAACAGCAGTACGGGTTCACTTTGCTTGAACTGGTTGCCGCGCTGGCGATCTTCGCGGTGATGTCAGTCATGGCCTATGGCAACCTTGATGCGGTCATGCGCAGTCGCGACGGGCTGGAAGCCAATTACAATCGGGTCGAACAGTGGCAGCGTGCGGTTCACCGACTGCGACAGGACATAGAACAGGCCCGTCCGCGCAGCATTCGCGACGAATTCGGCGACGCCCAGCCGGCTTTATGGCTCCCAGAAGAAGGGCGGATTGAGCTGAGTCGTGGCGGTCGCGCCAATCCGCTGCTCCAGCGGCGCGCGAATCTGGAGCGAATCGCCCTGTACCTGGATGACGACAAGCTGAAGCGTGCAAGCTGGAGCGTGCTGGACCGCACCCAGGGACTGGAACCGCAAATTATTACCCTGTTGACCGACATCACAGCCTTGCGCTGGCGGTTCCTGCCGGCCAAGGCCGGCGGGGGCGCGCAATGGGACGAGGTTTGGCCGCCCGATAACCGGACCGGGCTCGGCACGGCCGGTTTGGCTGACAGCCCCCTGCCGGCGGCCGTAGAACTGGAGCTGGAATCCAAGGCCATGGGGCCGGTCCGGCTGCTGTTCTTGATTGGCGGGCCGGCATGAGGAGGCGGCAACAGGGCGTGGCCCTGATCACCGCGGTCATGGTCGTCGCCTTCGCAACCACCATCGCCGCCGGCATGCTGATTCGCCAGAACCTGGCCGTTCACCGCACCGCCAATCTGGAGCAACATGCACAGGCTTGGTGGTACCTGTTAGGGCTGGAGCAATGGGCGACTCGTCTGCTGGCCCGTGACCGTCAGGACAACCAGATTGACAGTCTGGGCGAAGCCTGGGCGCAGCCGGTGGATTTCATCCCGGTCGACGAAGGCGCTCTCGCGGGGCAAATCGTCGACCTGCAAGGTCGTTTCAACCTCAACGCCCTGGCCGCTGGCGGCGAAGCCGGCGATCTGCACCAACAGCAACTGGTGCGACTGTTGCAAAGGATCCCCGATCTGCAGAACCTGTCGGCGGAGGCATTGGCCGCGAGTCTGCGCGACTGGGTGGACGGAAACACCGAGCCCAGCTACCCGCAGGGGGCGGAAGACGGCGTTTACATGTCCATGCAGCCACCCTACCGCGCAGCCAATCGGGCCATGGAGAGCCTTTCCGAAGTCCTGCTCGTGGACGGGGTCACGCGTGAGCTCTGGCCCTTGCTCGAGCCACACCTGACCGTGCTGCCAGATGAAAAAATCGTCATCAACGTGAATACGGCCAGCGGCCCGGTGCTGGGGTCTCTGCATGAAGAGCTAAGTATCGCGGATGTGGAAGGATTGATTGCACGCCGCAGTGAGGCTCCGTTCGAATCCAGCCAAGAATTTCTCAGTGACGAATTATTGGCTGGGCGGCAAATTCCCGAAGGGATGGTCGCGGTCGCCAGCCAGTACTTTCAGGCCCGTGGCTCCGCCCGCATCGGCAACATGAATGTGACGCTCAGCAGCCTGTTCCGGCGTGATGACAACGGCCGCACGACCATCCTCCGGCATGCCCAGGGTAATCTTTGAGTCGTTCTCGGTGGGCAAAAAAGCTAAACTATGTCGCTTTATGCGCCGCCGCTGAGCGCCAGCCCGAAACGACCCGAAAGAAGCCGTGCGCGATACTCTGATTCTACGTTTGACTGCCGACCCCGACGCACCGGCCGAATGGCTGCTGCGCGCTGCCCCTGGCGAGGCCGCGACGCGTCCGGATGAAGTCGGCCATGGCCCTCTGGCCGAGGTGCTGAGCCAGCTGGCCGGACGGCGCATTATTCTGCTGGTCCCGTCTGAGGATGTCTTGCTTACTCAGGTGAGTCTCGCGGTTCGGCAAAGCAGCCAGTTGCTGCAGGCCGTACCCTACGCACTCGAAGAGCAGCTTGCTCAGGACATCGAAAAGTTGCATTTCGCGCTGGGGCCGCGCCGGGCCGACGGCAGCGTGCCGGTTGCCGTGGTGGAGCGGGCAAAAATGGATGGCTGGCTGGCCCCCTTTCGGGAAGCCGGATTGATGCCCGAACTGGTCCTTCCCGATCTTCTGGCCCTAGGCGGAAGCGACGATGAGAAGATACTGCTCGTTGAGGGTAATCGCTGCCTGTTGCGCAGCGACGCCTTTGGTGGCTTTGCCTGCGAACTCGATACTCTGCCCGGGCTCCTGCCGCTG
The DNA here is from genome assembly GCA_041601225.1 of Oceanococcus sp. Taxonomy (GTDB): domain Bacteria; phylum Pseudomonadota; class Gammaproteobacteria; order Nevskiales; family Oceanococcaceae; genus JBFIIN01. The sequence goes on along the minus strand of JBFIIN010000259.1, from coordinate 1,807 downwards.
CTGGATCTGAGCAACGGGATCAGCCTCATACGCGCCAACTGCGACGCCGCGCTGCCGGACGGCATTAGCCTTAACCGCAGCGAGACGGTTGCGTCGGGCATAGCCGCGATGAACCACGCCGGAGACAGCGCGCGCTTGAACCTGTTGCAAGCCGGATACGCGCCCAGGCGGGCCGTCGACCGCTGGCTGCGCGCGTTCAGGCTGCCGGCAGCCATGGCTGCGACTTGGTTGGCACTCACCTCGTTCGCCCTTACCCTGTCCAATCACGGGCTAAGTGGCGAGAGAGACCGGCTGCTGGCGCAAGCTGAAGCGAGTTTTCGCACCGCGTTTCCGGCCATCACGCGGATCGTCGACATGCGGGTGCAGGCCGAGCAGCAGTTGCGCGCGCTGCAGGGCGGTGGCCAGCAATCCGGGTTTCTCAGGCTGATGAGCGCTTCCGCGTCGGCCCTGCAGCCGCTTACCAGCCTCAGCCTGGAAGGCGCGCAGTATCGGGATGGCTCCCTGTATCTCAGCCTGTCGGGCTCGGACCTGCAGGCTCTTGACGTGCTGAAGGTCAACTTTTCCAAGAGCTCAGACCTCGCCTTGGAGGTACAGTCCGCCCAGGCCACTAGTGAAGGCGTGCAAATTCGTCTCAAAGTGGATCCTATCGGGAGCGCTTCCTGATGCGCGAGTGGTTCGAAAGTCTGGACATGCGCGAGCGCGTCTTGGTCTGCGCTGGTGCCGTGGTTGTGGGGGTGACGCTGTTCTTCTTGATGGTCTGGGAGCCACTGGCCAAGAATCAGGCGCAGCTCATGCTGGAAATTCAGGATGCCCGCGAGCTCAATGTCATAATGCAGACGGCGGCCGCAGCAGCAAAAAGCGCCTCGGGCAGCGGCCGTGGTGCGATCCGCTCGGCTCACCGTTCGATTCTGTCGATTGTGGATGAAACGAGCAAGAAAGCGGGGCTCGGCAAGGCGGTCAATCGTATTCAGCCTGAAGGCGACAAGACCGTTCGCATCTGGCTCGAGCAGGCCAAGTTTGATGATCTGGTGAACTGGCTCGCCGAACTGAGCAGCCAGCATGCCATTTCACTGAGCAACGGCAATGTGGATCGTGACGACGCGGCCGGTTTGGTCAAGGCGCGCTTCACTTTGCAGCGAGATCTATGATGCGCTGGTCAATTATCCTGGTGGTTTCCGGCAGCTTCCTGCTGGGCCTGATCTGCAGCGCACCCGCTGCGAAGGTCCTGCCCCGGGCGCTTGGCCCCGGCAGCGGCATCCAGGCCTATGAAATCAGTGGACCTCTACTTGGTGGTCACATCGGCTACCTCGATACGGGTCGGCTGCAATTGGAGAATATCAAGTGGCGGATCCGCCCCTGGATGCTCCTGCGCGCCCGATTCAGCGCCGACGTGGAGGCCGCGAGCCCGGGTGGCGCGAAACTGGCGGGCCGGGTAAACAAAGGCCTGGGCTCGACTACGCTGCTGACCGATCTTCGCCTCAGCACCTCCGTGGACGCACTCAAGCCTTTGTTGAGATTGCCTTTTGTCCCCATAACAGGACAAATCAGCGCCGAGTTCGAATCGCTTCGCCTGCAGGGCCGCGTCCCTGTCGCGGCAAAAGGTCAGCTCCGGCTTGGCAACGCGCAATGGGCCCTGAGCCGGCCGCCTGCCGATCTGGGTGATTTTGCGGCTGACATTCAGACTCAGGACCAGGTGATAATTTCGACCTTTCAGGACCAGGCAGCGAAGCTCGCCGTGAACGGCGAGCTTCGCCTGGAGCCCGACGGCGCCTACGCTCTGAACGCCAAACTCAAGGCCCGTGCCGAT
>JBFIIN010000258.1:0-5564 GCA_041601225.1 Oceanococcus sp. | reverse complement strand
TCGTAGCGACGATCGTGAAAATCGGGCAAACCCAGATCACTGGGAAATGGCGTGATCTGCACGCAACGCGCCTTATGGTCACGAACCAGCCGTTCGACTTCGGCACAAGCAAAATCGATGTCGTGCAATGGCAGTTGATAAGCACAAAGCAAGCGATCGGGATTGTAAGAAGCGAAATCAGCCATAGCCCGGTTATAGCCCTGGAAGCATTCCTTCCAGTCGCTGCCCATCAGGGCTTCGTTGCAGATCTTGGCGCCGCCGAGCTCGGGAAAAAGCACTTCGGCCTCGACCCCATCGCGGTCCATGCAGGCCAGGCGCGCTTCAGGTTCCTTATAGCCCGGATCCTGCGAAGCCTCCGGATCAACGAAATCTTCCAGATGAAGTTGCGGCTGGCCTTCACGCAAAACTTTCGCGGCGTAGGCGTCAGCTTTCTGCTGGGCGGCATCCCACACCGGATGCAAGTCTTTGCGCAGCCGCTCCTTCACCCAATCGTGGGTGAAAAAAACGTGCGAATCCGCTGAAATCAGCCGTTCCTGAACAACTGCACTCATGGGCTCAACCTCCTTCGCCGCCTGATTTGCCGTCTTGCTCAAAGCGCTCGAAAGCGCCCGATGACCCTTCGTGCATTAAACGGTTCACGCACAAGGGTCGCCTGCTGCATATGGGTGAGGATGGACCGTGGCGGCTGAGGACCAGCGCGCGCCGCTGGGCACGCTACCCGCTCATAGCAGGGCCGCCATGCCATTTCGGTTGCCTTGCGCCCGAGGCCTGCCGCGATCCTGACCTAAAAACCAGCACCCAGTTCGCCATGCCGATACCCCGCCGCTCCTACATTACGCCTGCAACGCTAAGCGACCGGACCAATTTCAAGCGCGAGCCCGGCATGCTCATCCTCGATTTGAATCTGGCAGGACAAACGGGAATTGCCACGCACCTCGACCAGGTCTGCAATGGCTTCCAGCATCATGTCTTCGTCTTCAGTACGCGGCGGCAGCCGCCCGGCCCAGGCCGGATCCACATAGACATGACATGTCCCGCAGGAGCACATGCCGCCGCAGGTACCCTCTACGCCCAGATCCTCGTCCCGCAAAGTTTCCATCAGCGGCAGACCGGTCGGCGCATCGACTGTGCGCTCCGCTCCGTCCCGGTCTTTCACCCGAACCTCAGGCATGTTCCAACTCCCTGAAAACAACGCGCCCCGGGCAGGCCGGGGCGCGCGAAACCATATGAATCAACTAGATTTTGTCGATGCCTTCGAAACCCGGATAAAACTGCTTGAACCATTTCCGGTATTGCACGATCGGACCATCTCCATCGCAGAGCAAGGGGTTGGCGCGGTACTTCTTGTTGTTCCAGACTATGAAATCCACGCTTTCAAAGCCGGCTGACTCTTCGCCATCAGCCTCACCCACCATGTGATTGACCAGGTGCTCGGCGATCGCCCGCTCCTTGGTTCCTTCGGCGTAGTCCTTATGCGTAAAGCTCATATTCATCTTGGACTTTTCGCGGGTATAGGGCACGGAATACGAAATCATCGTAGCCGGCACGCCTTCATGGATGAATTTGTAAATCGCCAGTCCCGGACCAACCTGGTGGCCCTTGATATAACCGCCCTTCATCTCGGTATAAATCTGATGACCGTCGAATTCCGTCTTGGCATCGGGAATTTCCGGCTCGCCGTGCAGGTACTTCAGATGTGCGAAATCGACCCCGTTCTCGGCGACCTCCTGGATGGCCGTGTCGACCTCCCAACTCATCTTGCGCGGCGCCACGAAGCCCTCGTCTTCCAGTTCGGGGATATGCGGCAACTCCCACTGCGGCGCCTCACCCTGCGGGTGATACCAGCACCAGATCATGTCGTATTTCTCCACGACCGGGAGGGTACGCAATACCGGCTGCTTTTTGCAGATCGGCGGCATGACCTTGGCGTAGGGCACATCCTTGCACCAGCCCTCAGCATCGTATTGCCAGTGGTGGAAAGTGCAGCGAATATTGTCGCCTTGCACGGTCCCGCCATGCCCCAGGTGCGCGCCCAGATGCGGACAAAACGGATCGGACATGCCGACCTTGCCAGACTCACCACGGAATATTACCCACTCCTGGTCGAGCAGGAATACATTGCGGACTTCCTTGGGCGCGAGCTGGTCCGAATGGTCCACATAGAACCAGCCGGAGGGAATCGGGAAAGGACAGCGCTCCAGGCGCTGCGTTTCCTGCAAGAGTTTCAAACTGATGGCACTACTCACTTGGGTCCGTCCTCCTGAACTGCAATACGGTCCGGCGCGCCTGGGTATAAGCGGGGCCACCGGAACTTAACGATGAAGGCAAACATGTTGCCTGCCCAGAGGCTGGCCCACATCCTGTGGAAGTGTCTTGCGTTTATTTCACCATCGCGCGACAATGATAAGTTGCCTCGGCTAAGGCCCCGTTTGCGTATGCAAACCCTGCTCGGCGAGCTGTTCATAACCCCCACCCTGAATTGCACGCACATTTCGGTAGCCTAGCTTGCGCAACTGCTGCGCCGCTGCGCCGGCACGGCCACCCGACCGGCAATAGGTGACAATCTCGGCATCGCGATTCGGCAAAAGCTCAGTCGCGCGGCTGGCAATCTCGCCTACCGGCACATGGTGCGCAGCTTTCACATGACCGGCCTGCCACTCCTGCGCGCTGCGCACATCTAGCAACACCACTGTCTCTCGCTGCGGATCCGCAACAAACTCCTGAGGCGTCAACTCATCCGCGACTGCCGAACTGCAGGCCGCGAAGAGCCAAAGCGCTGACACCCACAGCGCAATTAAGTGAGGCTTTTTCATTGGACGGCCTACGCTGAAACTCCGAACCTCAATTCTGCGACTTGGACCCTGCCAGGACAAGGGCTAGCTCGGCGCCGCTGCAGCCGTTCCGCCATAAGCGCCCATATTGCGGCGCCCGCCATTGGGTGCCGGTTCATCCCCAACACTGGATGCTGGATCCGCCGCATCAATGGCCGGACTGCCTGCACGCAGATGGTAGTCCTGAGCCGCAGAATTCACGAACAGTGGATCGGCTGAGATATTTCCCGTGCCGGGAAATCCACTTTCCACCAGGCTGTAAGTCAGCGACATGGATGACGGGCTATCGCCTTCACAGAACTGAGTGGATGGGCTGGTGCAGACCAGTACATCGTCGCCGCCATTGTTATGGAAAATACTGTTGATCACCGTGGCGGTGGAGCCGCCCACCACGTGCAAGCCTTCGCCACCGACGCCGTCACCCACACACTCGTGGTCGGCGACGGTCACATTGACAATAGTCACTTCAGAGCCGGTGCCATCGTAGTGGCCATCCACATAAATGCCTGAGCCATCGCTCGCGCAGCGATTGGCGTAGATCAGATCACCGACCAATTCGGCCCGCGCCGCCTCGTCAATGAACACGCCGCTGCCACGGGTATGGCTGTGATTGTCGGTAATGCGGTTGTGCTCGAAATGCGCAAAGGTTCCCGGGCTCACCACGATGACCCCGCCGCCCCAGCCATAACCCAGCGCCTGACCAACCGTGTTGCCGCGTATGATATTGCGCAGCACTTGCAAGTTGGGCCCGGACAAGAACACACCGCCGCCGTGATCGCCGAAACCCTCATTATTCTCAATGAGGTTTTCCTGAATTAGCGCCGAATTGGAATTGACGGCAACACCGGCGCCGCGCTCGGCGCGGTTGTTGCGCACCACGTTGCCGATAATTTCCACATCCGCATCCTGCGCGTAGATTCCGCCGCCGAAGCCATTGGTGGCCGCGACATCATTATTTTCAAGTATGTTGTGACTGATGCGCGGCGTTCCCTGGTAGATGAAAACCCCGCCACCGCTGCCGCCGTAGACGACATTGCCCACGCCGCCGCGGATCACGAAGCCATCGACGAGCGTCGAACCACTGGCGTATAAGCCAAGCGTAGAATTACTGCCGTCACCGACCAGGATCGTCGGATTTGCCAGCGGATCACGGCTGGAGAAATCGCCACCGGCCGGGAATCCACCCAGCAAGGTCACGGTCTTGTTATCAATTGCCAGGTTCTCCTGATAGGTCCCGGCCGCCACCTGAATGATGCCGCCATCAGCCGCCGCATCGATTGCCGCTTGAATCGACGCGCCAGCCGAGACACAAGCCACATTGCCACTGCAGCTCGCACCCGCACTGGACCCGCCTAAGTCAAAGCTCGCATCCGCGGCCAAAGGACCACCGGGTCCGTAGTTCACGACCGGCGGCGGATTGCCTGAACCTCCACCGCCTGTAGAACCACCACCCGTACCGCCACCGCTGCTGCCCCCGCCTGTCGTTCCACCAGAGCCCGAGCCACCGACACTGCCGCCGGACCCCGCCATATCGCCCGGCCCTTCAAAAGCACCCAAGTCAGCCGCGCTGCCGATCACAGCGCGAGCCTGCCCGAGCAGATGACGCACATATTGCTGCGTGCTGCGATAAGCCGCAGGAACCGTCGCGATGTCGCCGGACCGTGCATCAATAGCCGCCGAACCATCGGCCAAGCGAAAATCATCGCCGGCCGGGTCCACGAATCCTGGATTGTTGTTGGGAGAAACGATGGCGTGCTCCCAGCCGCTGGTGCTACCCGTGAGCGAACCATCGTCGCGGTATTCACCAATATTGGCGCTCACCAAATTGCGGCCAAAGACCAAATGCCCAGGCCCGCGGGTGGTGTACATAAAGATTTCCTCGGCGCCTGCAGTCTGAGATTGCACATGAACACATTGCCCCAGATATAGGCCGTTTCGCCGTTGCTGCTGATGTCAAAAATGCTGCCGTGATAAGTGTCCGCCCGGTCCACGCGATACACCAGGGTGTTGTCGTAGAAGTACAGGGCACCCTTGCGGTAAGTGCTTTCGATCCCGGAATCTCCGCCGTAATGCACCGTATTGGTCGCGTCTTCTGGCCCGACATTGATCACATTGCCGTACACATATGTGGACCTATATGCCGACATGGAACGGGCGATCTCACCGCTGTCCTGAGCCTCGACCAAATCCAGCGCTCGCGTACCGCCCTCAATCCAGTTATAGCGCACCACTGTGCCAGCTGAGCGATCTTTCAGCGCCCCCCCGCCCGAGCCCGCGCGCGTATTGCGATAACGGTTGTACTGATAAACCACATTAACGGCTTCAACATAGGAATGGTGCTCGAAAAACCGGCCGACTGAGCTATTGTCAAAAAACTCGTTGCCATCGATCAGAATGTCACGCGACAAGCTGGCCTCATCGCCGCCGGACGCCACAAAAATCCCATTGCCGTTATCGCGCAGCAAACAATTGCGAATCGTGATGTTCTCGCCCCGTTCGACAAATATTCCGGCTGCCGCGTCGGTGAACTCTTGCTGGCTGCCGTCATCGCCGATGAAGCGTTCGCCGCTATTCGCACCACGAACCTCCAGGCCTTCAATCACGATGTGTTGCGGCTTATCGCCATATTCATCGTTGGCATCAAAACTCACCGTAATCACACCGCGCACCTGAGTACCCGCGAAAAACGAGCGCATACCCGGCCGTGTGGTCGCATTCACACCGTCGATAACT
>JBFIIN010000257.1:0-5589 GCA_041601225.1 Oceanococcus sp. | reverse complement strand
GCGTTGTACAACGAGATCACGACCGGCATGTCGGCGCCGCCGATCGGCAGCGTCATCATCACGCCGAGCACCAGCGCGGCGATAAAGAAGATGGCCAGTGCCAGACCGCTGGGATGCTCTGCGCCGATAACCATGGCGCCGCAGACCAGCGCGACGATCAGGATGGCGGCGTTGACCAGGTGGTGCGCCGGCAGGCTGTAGGCTTTGTCCAGGCGCCCGTCGAGCTTGGCCCAGGCGACCACCGAGCCGGTCAGGGATACGGCGCCGATCAGACCACCGGCCACCGCCAGGATCACCGTGATGGTGTCGTGATGCACGCCGCTGCCTTTGGCCAGCTTGATCAGTTCGATCGCGGCGATCGCGCCGGCGGCGCCGCCGCCCATACCGTTATAGATGGCGACCATCTGCGGCATGTCGGTCATTTCAACCTTTTTGGCCCACACCCAGGCCACCCCGGTGCCCAGGGCCACCGCGAAGGCAATCAGGGCGATGCGTCCAAATCCGGCATCCAGAATCTGCGGGTACAGGAAGGTGACCAGCGTGGCCACCAGCATGCCCACCCCTCCGACCACGATGCCGGAGCGGGCGGTCTTCGGCGAAGACATGCGCTTCAGCCCATAAATGAAGAGAAACGCCGCGCCCAGGTAACTGAACTGAATCAGGGAATCGGTCATGTCATGGCACTCCTGATCAGTTAGAGGACTTGAACATATCGAGCATGCGCTCGGTTACGACATAGCCGCCTGCCGCGTTCAGGGCCGCCATCACGGTGCCGAAAAAACCGATGGCGATTTCCAGCGCGCCCTCGGCACTGCCCAGCGCGACCATTGCGCCGACCAGCACGATGCCGTGCACGAAGTTCGAGCCGGACATCAGGGGCGTGTGCAGGATTGCCGGCACGCGGCCAATGATCTCGTAGCCGGTGAACGCGGCCAGCATGAAAATGTAAAGTGCGACAAAGCCAGTCAACATGATTACTCTCCCTCTACCGCGACGCGGCTGGGTTCGTGTTTGATTTCGCCGTCGTGGGTCAATACCGAACCCGCCACGATGTCGTCGTCCCAATTCAGATTCAGTTCGCCTTCGGCGACGATCAACTCCAGGAAATTTGCCAGATTCTTGGCGTACAGCTCGCTGGCGTGTTCGGCCAGACGACTGGGCACATTCAGCGGTGCGTCGATCAGCACCTGACCGACCTGCACCTGTTCGCCGGGTTTGGACAACTCGGTATTGCCGCCACCTTCGGCGGCCAGATCAATAATGACCGCGCCATCCTTCATGCCTTCGATCTGCTCTTTGGTCACGATCTTGGGCGAGGGCCGGCCCGGAATCGCGGCCGTGGTAATCACCACGTCGGCGGCCTGGATGTGCTTGGTCACCGCGGCGTTGACCTGGGCCTTTTCCGCATCGGTCAGCTCGCGGGCATAGCCGCCTTCCCCCTCGGCTTTGACCCCGGTATCGACAAACTTGGCTCCCAGGGATTCGACCTGCTCCTTGGTCGCCGAGCGCACGTCATAGCCTTCAACGATCGCTCCCAGCCGGCGTGCGGTGGCGATGGCCTGCAAGCCGGCCACCCCGGCGCCCATGACCAGAATCCGGGCCGGACGGATCGAGCCAACCGCAAAGGTCATCATCGGCAGCAAGCGCGACAGATGGGTGGCCCCCATCAACGCCCCGTAATATCCGGCCAGGGCGGCCTGTGACGAAAGCGCATCCATCGCCTGGGCGCGCGTCGTGCGCGGGATGAGTTCCATGGCAAAACAGGTGATCTTGCGGTCGCGCAGGGCCTTGACCAGCTCCGGATTGCGATTGGCGTAGATGAAGCTGAACAACACGCTGCCCTGGGGCAACTGCGCAATCTCCTCAACACTGGGTGGGGCGATGCGCAAAACTATATCGGCGCCGCTCAGCAAGGCGGATGCGTCGTCCACCAGCTTGATATCGCCATATGCGGAGTCCGGAATTCGCGACTGCGCTCCGGCACCGGTTTGAATGGTCACTTCAACCCCGAGCTTCTCCAGCTTCGGCAACACCACGGGCACCATGGCCACGCGGCGCTCGCCGGCGCCGGTTTCGGTTGGTATCGCAATCCTGATCGGCATGCCTGCCTCTCCATAAGTTTTATCTGAAAGCGGCGCATCCAGCGATTTGCGCGCCTGTGTCATCCATCCATCAAGCAACACAATGCTAAGGTCGCTGTTCACCGACCCGCACCAAGCCGCAATCCGGAATGGAACCCCCACAAAAAAGGCCGCCAGTCTACCTGATCGACGCCAGCGTCTATGTCTTTCGCGCCTGGTTTTCGATTCCCGACACGATGACCACGCCTGCGGGCGAACCCAGCAATGCGGCCTATGGCTTCGCGAGCTTTTTAGCAGATTTGCTGCGTCGCACCAAGCCAGATCCGGTTGCCGTGGCGTTTGACGAGAGTTTGAACAGCTCTTATCGCAATGAGATCTATCCGCAATACAAGGCCAACCGACCGCCTGCGCCGGAAGATCTGAGACGTCAATTTGCCTGGTGTCGCGAATTATGCCGGGCGCTGGGTCTGACCGAAGCCGCTCACCCGCGTTGGGAGGCCGATGACCTGATCGGCACCTGGGCCGCGCAGGCCCGCAGGGCCGGTCATCCCGTCGTGATTGTCACGCGGGACAAGGATTTGGCGCAGCTGGTTGCGGACGGTGACCGCCTGTGGGACTACGCCGGTGACAAGTGGCTGGATTCGGCAGGAGTCGAGGCGCAGTATGGCGTGCGCCCCGATCAGATCGCGGATTACCTGGCTCTGATGGGCGACAAGGTTGATAACATCCCGGGCGTTGCCGGGGTTGGACCCAAGGCCGCCGCCGCGCTGCTTCAGCATTTCGACAATCTGGAGGCCATCTTTGCACGTCTGGACGAGGTTCCGAGCCTGGCCCTGCGCGGGGCCAGGAGTTTGCGCGAAAAACTCCAGCGCGATGCGGAGAACGCGCGGCGATCCCGGCAGTTGAGTCGCATCCCGACCGATCTGGAAGTCGCCCCACCGGCTTGGGTGCGCAGCGTGGCGGAGAGCGCACAAATCCGCGCCTACTGCGCGCGAATGGGTTTCGGATCAGGTCTCCGCCAGCGCCTGATCGAGGCGGGTGGCTGACGTCCCGCCCGCGGCCCGATCTCAGGGATAACCGGACTCGGCGGGGTCGACCAGTATTTCCAGGACCCGCATTTCGGAACTGTAGCGGCTGGAATTGGACATCACGATGCGTCCCTGGCCCTTGTAATGGGCTATCGTGCGCCGTGTGTCGCTGCCCTTGTAGTTGAAAGGAATCCAGTTCTTGCCGGTGCGGTGGCTACTGGTGGATGTTGGGTGGCCAGCGATGGCGTAGGCCTCCTGGCTGGACATGCCGATGGCTACGGCCGTAATCGGCTGCGCATCGCCGGCGGGCTGCGCGGGGGCCGGTTGGGCCGGCGGAGCGCCTGCCGTCGCAGCCGCCGGCGCTGCGGTCAGCGAGGCCGAGCCCTTCTTGTATTGCGGACCCTGCGCGGGGCCCAGTGAGGCGGACGCCTTATCGCAGTGCTTCTTCAGCTTGCCGTGGGCGACGGCGGAGTTGGCCGCCGCCGCCAACGTTTCGGCATAGCGGCTATTGCCGGAACTTGCCAGGGCTTTGCAACTCCAGGCCAGAGCATCGATATAGGTATTGCCCTTCTGTCCGAGGTTCTGCAGGAGTTTCTCAGCCAATGCGTCGAGCAACTGGGGCGAGCCTCCACCGGCGTTATAAATGCTCTTGGCCGCATTGCGCAGACTGCTCGGTGAGCCCGAAATAATCTGGTCGTACTGATATTGCTCTGCAGGCGTGAATGCGTTCGCGGCGGGCGCCAGCAGGGCCAACAGGATTGGAACAATAAATCGCAAAAACATGATGATCTCCTCATTCTCGAATACGGGCGGAAATTCCAAGCGCCGTACCCATACCGCGCATGACTGCAGTCATGGAAGATAAGATATTCCTCGGCGCTGGTAAATTCTGTGCGCCGCGTCAGGCCTGAGGAGCCGCCGCGACGTGCTTCGTCACGAACGGTCCCTTCCCGCCCGGCCTTGTGCCGCGACTTGGCTGTGCGATGATCCGGCGGCGGCAGGCCGGGTGGAGCCGGGCGGGGCATTGCCGGAACGATGGGTCGTGGCGTCCCGGGCTGCTTTATACTGGCGCACCGGCCCCGGCCAGGTCATGAAGCACCCAGCGGTCGCCCCGCGCGTGCCGGGATCAATCGGATAAAGGGCGCGATGGCCGAGCATTCATGGAAATCGCGACGCGAACGCAGCAACACATTTATGTTGCGCACGATAATCGCGATCGCGCTGTGGTTTGGCCGCCCGGTCGCGCGGCTGGTGCTGGTGCCGATAACGGTCTACTTCCTGTTCACTGCAGGACCGGTGCGGCGATCCGCCAGCGACTTTCTCGAGCGCGCCCTGCAGCGGCCTGCCGGCTGGCTGGAGGTCGGGCGCAACATCTTTTATTTCGCCGCAACCATACTGGATCGGGTATTCCTGCTGACCGGGCGCGAACAGCTGGATGTGCACGTGCATGGCCTCGAGGCGATCGATCAGCTCAGCAGCGTCGGCCAGGGTGCGCTGCTGGTGATTTCTCATTTGGGAAGTTATGAGATTCTGCGCGCCGCGTCGATGACCCGGGCTGACGGTCTGCGGATCAAGGTGCTGATGAATCTGGAACATGGCCGCAAGATGAACGAAGCGCTATTCGCGCTGAATCCCGGATTTGCCGACAGCATCATCGACACCGCCAACGCAGACGTGAATCTGGTCATGCGGGTCCGCGATAGCGTTGCCGCCGGCGAGATGGTCGGCATCATGGCCGACCGCCTCAATGATTCCCGTGAGCGTTCCGTGGACTGCAGGTTTTTTGGTGATTCCGCGCGGTTCCCGGCCGCGCCCTGGCAGTTGGCTGCGGCTTTGCCGGCTCCGGTCGTGCTCTGTATCGGTCTGTATCGCGGTGGATCGCGTTACGATCTGTTCTTCGAGCGGATGACGCCGGGCGAGACCGTGCCACGAGCGGAGCGCCAGGCCTGGGTTACCCGTCAAGCCCGGAAATACGCCGAGCGCCTGGAGCATTACGCGCGTCTATCGCCATACAACTGGTTCAACTTTTTCGATTTTTGGGAGGGGTGACGCGCTTGCGGCGGGCAGGCGGCGAGCCCGGATCAGACATGCTCTGCCCTGGCCACGCGTCGCCCGAACCGTTGGGCGCTGGTATTATTGGCGTATATAACGAGTGAGTTTGGGGAGACCACTTGGGAGTAGGGAGCGCATTTCTGGCGGCCATGGGTCGCGTAACAGGCAGCGCCGGCGGGCGGGTTCTTTCGCGGTCTGGCGGCGCGTGGCGCATCCCTGCGTCTGATTGCCCGTGAATCTTCGCTTTATTCGGGAGTCAGACATTTTTTCATGTTTTTTATGAAAATTAATCTGAATCAAAAAAAAATCAAGCAACTTAACAGAATAGAGGGACATCAACTAAAGCAGACTAAGAGTTGAGCCATAATTTGAATAGTTGAATTTAAGCGACGCTTTTCAGTCTTTCTGATTCCTCCTGTTTCTTTTTT